>NZ_PNOR01000009.1:0-47500 GCF_002869765.1 Deinococcus planocerae
GGTTGGAACGGCCAGGAACTCATCTGCCAGAATGCGGACGCGCTCCCCCAGAATCTGTGACGTAGACACTCCCAGATTTTCTCGGCTGGGAGCGCTTCCCCGTCGTTATGCAGGTGCAACTCCTGAGATATACCCTTTCCATATCTCTTGAGTTGTGCGTCGCACAGCGCCTCTACGCCAACGTACACACGCACCAGGCCAGCATCTTTGAGTCGTCGCAGCATCTCGATGCGCTGATCATTTTCTTCCTGGGTGCCTCGCGGGTTGCGAATGTTGTCCGCACGGATGGAGAACGTGAACTGCAACTCAGGCATGCCTCGTAAAACGTCGGCAATCGCGATTGCCCCGGACAGATCGTGACCAACAAAGTCCTCATCCACGAAGGTGAAAAACTTTTGGCCTGAGGACCGGATCTCTTCGAGTGAGGCCGTGATGACGTCCAGAGGTACGCGCGTCCAGTCACTCTTCTTACCAGGGGGACGGACGCAGAACGTGCAGTGTCCGTAATGGCAACCGCGTGAGGTTTCAACGCAACTGAAATAAGAATCGACATTGATTCGCTTGGGTTTGACTGCCTGATGGTTCCAAAGGGCGTGGGTCACAACGGGGTTGTTGGAGGGCACATCGCCTTGCATGAAGCTGATGCCTGGGATTCCAGCCAGGTGAAGTGAGCCGTCCAGTACACCTTCCACAATGCGAGCGAGGGGGGCCTCGCCCCACCCGCGAACCATCACAGCCTCTGGGAAGAGTTTTAAATGGGTCTCCGGGTCATTGGTCGGCATTGAGCCGCCGAAAACCAGTAGCGGTGGGCGTTGGGGTCGCCGGGCATGTTGCAGGGCAAGGGCGAGCTCTTCAACAAGCGCGTAAGTGCCCTGCGGAGCGGATATGCCCATCACAGCGTAGGTTCCGGCCTCATATGCCCCGACGATGGACTGCAAAGCCTTCGGGTCAAGTTCAGGATTGATGGGAATGATATCGGCATGAACTCCGGGAATGAACTGTTCAAGGTGAGCCGCCAGCGCCTCACAGGCGATGGGTTCCCAATTAGAGAATTGGAGTTCGCCGTAGAGCTGGAAAAGCGCCACCCGGCCGCGAGGTGGAGTAGTTCTCCCTACCGGGGCTGCACTCGCCATGGCGGATGTGCCCGTCCCTATCTCAAGGTGGGCCGTCACGCGTGCAACTCCTGTGCAGGGCCCTGGACACGCGCGTCCGCGAGCGCATCAAAGGGAACTTCAAACGGCTTCACGACCACGGGCAGAAAGTCTGACCTTCCCGGCAGCCACTCGGTTTGGTGATGGGCTGTCGACAGCGCCATCACGGCATCCAGGCCAGCGATACTTGAGGTAATTGGCACACTTGTGCTGCGGTGTGCTGGTTTCACAGACGGACCGGTGTGATCTGGGTCGGCCGAAGCCCCACCTACACAGAGTGGTACACACGGCACGCCGAGCGTGACCTTAATTCTATGTTTTGGCATGCGTACGAGTCTCGATGGCAGGAGGTTTGCATGCGTTTAGCACCTGGCTCGGGGGTTCTGTCCACTTGGGACATGCCAGGAATGGTGAGGAAACAAACGCCAGGACGTGATCAAGCTCCGACGGCACCAAAGCTGCCGCAGGCCTTGGGCGCCGGTCCAGCCTGCGGGGTGGCCGGAGAGGACCCCGGCAAGGAGAACCAGAGGCCTGCCCCCCGACCACACCCCAGTTCTGGCACAGGCTGCGGTGCGCCACCTGGTCTGGTGACGGTCCTTGTCAGTCCTGCGGCTGTGCCGCCGCGGAGTCCAGGTTCTACCCTGCCCAGTGGGGGCCTAACCTGGAAAGCCAGACTTCACGAACGGGGCAGGGGGTCAGCACCTCTACCTGCTCGCCCCATGGGAGAATCCAGGCCAGGAGTTCACCCGGCACTCCCGCGGCGTCCGTTCCCGCACGAACCTCCAGTTCCAGGCTCCCATCGGTCAGGATCAGCGGGTCAACCAGGTGGGGGTCTCTGCCTTTCAGCAGTCGATACCCCGCGTCCGGCGTGAAGCGCAGCCGGACCGTCACCTCACTGTGGCCGCTGTCTCCCCCCCACACCTTCATACGCTCCCCTTGTGAGCCGAGGGGGCGGCCGTCCACCGCCCTGGTACGCGCTGGCGCCTCCCGGCACTGGTGATGACCGCCTTCACTGGCTCAGTGCTGCGGCTGGAGGCTGAGGATCGGCTGAGCTGAGGAAAGCTTTTCCGGCCCCACGTAGTCCGGGTCGGCGTGGGCGGGAAGGCTGCAAGCAACGAGCAGGAGGGCGATCAGGAGTCGGCGAAACCAGGCTGTGACGGTCATGGCGCGACGGTAGGAACGTGCCGGTTTGCACCCGTTGAGCAACGGCGGCGGCGGTATTCTGGAGAGGTGAACACCGTCCGCAAGGCGGCGCAAGCGGGAGAGCACGCCCGTGGTGTCGAGTGGTTCCGGGCTCTGGCCCAGCCTCAGCCCGAGGACCTCCGCTGGGCTGGCGTCTGTTTCCTGCACCTCAATCAATTGCCGCAGGCCGCCCTATACCTCCAGCAGGCACTGAACCTCGGCCTTCGGGGGGCCGCCGTGCACCTGGCCTCCCTGCACTTCCAGCAGGGCAACCCCACCCTCGCCCTGAGCACCCTCGACCAGGTGAACCCTGAAGAGTTGCCGTCCTCGGACGCGGCCCTGTGGTACCGAGCACGCACCCGGGTGCTGTGGGTGCTCGGGGAGAGCCGGGAGACCCTCTTCGCGCTCGCCACGCAGGCCTGGACCCTCGCGGCTGGTGCGCCCCTGGACGTGCAGGTGTCCGTCGCAACCCTGCTGGGCCACCTGCACGGCCACTTTGACGAACACGTCCCCGCCCTCGCCTACCTCACCTTCGCCACCGAACATGCCCGGCGTGACCGGCTGGCGTATGCCCTGATGGCGCGCGCCGCCGCACTCCTGGCCCTGGGCCGCCTCGACGAGGCTGAACAGGCCCTCCTGACTGAACAGGGGGAAGCGACCGCTCTCCTGCGCGGCGAACTCCAGGCGCAACTGCTATGGGCCCGCGGGGACGTCGGGCGAACTCGCGCCGTCCTCAACTCACTCCTGCCCCTCGCGCAGGGACATCCCCGAACCGAACTGCGCCTCCGCTTGGGCCTGCTGACCGTGGCAACGCTGCAAGGCGATGACACCCAGGCCCGGCTCCAAATCGTCCGGGCGGAGCATCTCGTCAGGACGCCTTACGATCAGGCCCTGCTCGACCACCGCTCTGGATTATGGCAGGCCCGGAGGGGGGAGCCGGGCGGTCTTTCCCGGCTCAGGACGGCGGAGGCGACTCTGACCGCTGGAGGCCACCTCCGGGACCTCGTGCGCGTCCGGCTGGCCCTGGCCGAGGTGGAACCGGAAGCCCGGGACCAACACCTCCAGGGGGCGGCGGAAACCGCCTGCGCCCTGCCCGCGGTTCCCTTCCTCGCTCCGGAGTGGCCCCTCCTGCCGCAGATTTATGCCCATCTCCTGTCCATTGACCCGGAGAGCTTCGAGAGCCACGCCCTGCTCGGCCCACCCCGGCCTCCCCGGCTGATCCTCCGAACCCTCGAACAAGCGGCCCTGGAGGTGGACGGGCAGCCGGTGCGCTTTCGTCTGGGCCGCACAGTGGAAGTCCTGGCCTTCCTCCTGCGTCACGGTGAAGCCAACCTTACGACCATCCAGCGCAAGCTCTTTCCTGACGTGCCCGCAGGGCGAGCCAAAAACTACTTTCACCAGGTCCGGGTAGACGTCGCGTCACGGGTCGCAGGCCTGAACATCGACTATGACGCCAAGAGGAAGCTCTACTGGGTCCGGAGTGACGCGCGACTGGGGTGGGATGTGCGCGAGTTGGAGACGGCGCTGACTTCTGCGGACGCCTGCTTGCCGGAGCTGAGCAGCATAGAATTCCTGCCAACGTCGGAGAGCGAATGGGCACAGGAGGAGCGTGAGCACTTGAGGCGGTGGGTGACGCAGGTGGGGCTGGAGACGATGGAGCGTTGGTACCAGGTCGGCGAGTACGAGAAGTGCATCAAGCTCGCGGAACGCCTGCTGCCCCTCGATCCCCTGGATGAGGCGCTGCACACCTTCCTGCTGAACGCCACCTGGCATGCCCGGGGACAACTCGCGGCGCAGCACCTGTACCGCCACAGCGCCGCGACCTTCATCCGGGAGGTGGGCGAGGTCCCGCCTGGGCTCACAAAGCTGGAGCGGGAGTGGCGAACGCTGCACTGACGCTGTCCGGGCGTCCCCGCCCCGTGCAAGACTCGCGGCATGTGCGGAAAACGGGGCCGTACACAGGAGGAATACCTAAAGAAGCGGGGGCGAGGTTCTTCCTCACCCCGCTCCAGGCAGGGAGAGGCCTTCCTGATCTTGACCGCGGCCTGTTGCTCAGCAGACGGGTCCCTGGGAAAAGGCGCCCTCTCCGCTCTCGGCAGAGTCCTCGCCGTTCTCTTCCTCGTGTCGAGGACCCTGCCTATGGTCCTCCTGTCCGGTCTTGGAGAGTTTCCACGCTAGCGGAGACCGTACGGTGAGGCCCATCATTTAATGAAGGTACGATTAAGACATTGCGGTTTGCAGGCGTGTAGCAGGTGTTGTCCCTGCACTGCGGCTCATCACTTGTGACTGAAACAGACCGTTTTTTCTCGTTCTGGACGCACCACGACCGATCCACAGCCGCTCGACCACTGCCGAGAGGCGTGGGCCTCTTGCTCGCACTGGCATGTGGCTGCTCCCCGGCTGCAAACCGGGGAGTGCCTACCCTCGCGTCATCCAGGGAGGTAATGAATGAACCGGGGCTTTCTCGCCCTCGACGTACGTTTCTGCCTCTGCATTCCCATATTGCTCTGATGCCTTGTTGGATCACCTCTCTCGGGGAGTTCACCCGTTGCTGACGGTGGCGGTTTCAACATGGGTCTCCCTAGCTTTTGGTGACCCGGGCCGCCGGGTGCGGATGCTCAAGGCATGGACCTCCAGTCCTGCCTCCCCGATCCCGAGCTGCTGACACTCCGCTCCACCCACGTCCAGCCCGAAGTGCTCTGGCTCGACCTGGAAAGCCGGGCACCGACGGGGCTCTGCCCTGCCTGTGGGCAAGTCTCGTCTCACCGGCACAGCCGTCACACCCGCATCCTCAAGGACGTCGCCCTGCTGGGGCGACGTGTCCGTTTGCGCCTGACGGTCCGCAAGTTCTTCTGCGACACGGCGAGCTGCACTCAGCGCATCTTTTGCGAGCGGTTGCCTTCCGTGGTGTTTCCCTGGCGACGGAAAACGGTTCGGCTGGAACACCAGAACAGCTTGGTCGCGCTGGAGGTAGGTGCGGAAAGTGCCGCTCGGGTTCTGGGGCACTGTGGCTGCCCGGTCAGTGCCGATGCCCTACTCGCTCAGGTTCGACGGCCTCCCGCACCCGAGGTCGTTCCGATCCGGCATCTGGGGGTCGATGACTGGGCGTGGCGCAAGGGAAGGCCGTACGGCACCATCCGTCGATCTGGAGCGGCACTGCGTCGTGGACCTGTCGCCGGATCGGGAAGCGGATACCCTGGCAGGGTGGCTCATGAGCCACCCCGAAGTGGAGGTCATCACCCGGGATCGCGGCGGTGCCTACCAGGAGGGAGCAGCGCGGGGTGCGCCCCAAGCCTAACAGGTCGCCGACCGCTGGCACTTGCTGAAGAACCTGCGCGAGACCCTTGAACGCTACTTCCAGCGTACCCACACCACGTTCGCCGCTTTGGGCAGAGCACCCCTGGTCCCCGCCTCCGTGGCCGTCGAAGTCGCTGCCCAAGACCCACCGAAAGAGCATTCTGCCCGACCGCAGACTCATCCCCCTTCAGCCCACCAACAGCAACGCTTCGAGGCGGTCAAACGCCTGCTGGCCCAGGGGCTGCCGGGGGCTCAAGTGGCCCGTGAGGTCGGGGTCGCTCGGGGGACCGTCCGCAAATACGCCCAGTGGGAGCGGCACCCGGGGACCGCCGCGCGGTCCCCTCGCCCCCGTCGCCTGGCCCCCTATGAGGACTGGCTGACCTTACGGTGACAGGCAGGCCACTGCAACGCCGTAGCGTTGCACCAGGAACTGCGGGGGCAAGGGTACCGCGGTGTAGCCACCGCGGTACGCGACTTTTGTCGTCCACTTCGCCTCGCTTCCCCGCCCGGTACGCCAGCCCAGCGGTTCGTCTGTCCCTCGCCCAGGACGCTCTCCTGGGCCGTGTTGGCCCCCAGGACTCTGCGCGCGCCCCAGGTGGGCGCGCTGTTGGAGGCGGGCCGAACGGCGACGCCCGAGTTCGTGCAGGTCGAACGCCTGCTAACGACAGGCTGGCGCCTGCTTGGGGGCCACGAGGCGCCACCCCTGCGGGGTTGGCTCAGCGAGCTGGAACAAAGCGGGGTCAGAGAACTTCAGACTTTTGCGGTTGGGCTCGGTCGCGACTTCGAAGCGGTACGAGCCGCGTTGGAGACGTCGTACAGCAACGGACAGGTCGAGGGTCAGGTGAATCGCCTCAAGACCATCAAGCGGAGCATGTACGGCCGGGCAGGATTGAACCTACTCAAGGCCAGGGTGCTGCACCGAACCCCGCGCCCGGCGGCCCGGGTCACCAAAAGCTAGGGAGACCCCGAACGTCTCCCCAACGTTCGCCGCCCCGTTCCTGATCTCCCCGGACGGGGGCTCAACCGAGCCCTGAGTCCCCTTCCCCCAGCAGGTCCCATACGCTGGGGACAGCGTGAAGACGATCCTGCACAGCATTCAGACGGAGGACCAGGCCTTTGAGTTGCAACTCCAGCGAGATCGACTGGTCCTGGAGTGGGTGGGCCGCCCCCCTGTCCACCTGGAGCAAGGCAAGGGCATGCACACGACCGTGGGGGTGACGGGTGTAGGCGTCCCTTACTTCGGGTGTCGTCGGGTCGTGTTCCTCGACGGCGAGGTGCACCTCCTCGACCCGGCAGGCGTGCCGCTCTCCTTCGGACGTGGCCCTGATGGATTGCGGTTCCAACAGGCGTTACGCGAGTTCCCGGCCGCGGAAGCCCGGAGATTCGCCGAGGTGGCTTCACAGCAGTTGGAGACCTTCTGGTGCCGTCCGGGTTGGTGGCGCTGGTGGACGCGGCAGCGCTGGCAATTCCCCTCCACCCGGACGGCTCGTCGGCTGGTGTGGCTGTACGATCACAGCGGGTTGAGATGGGTCCACCTCACCTTGGACCGGATGTTCAGGCGGCCCCCTGGCTGAAGCAGGAATCTCCTGGCCGTGGGACGCCGAGCCCGTCGCCATCTTCGGTGGGTGGTCTGGTGCCACACCAGGTGAACCTCAATCGGTGAGGAATGACCTTCTCATCCCTTGGAAGCAACTGTGGGCGTCAGGTCCTGAAAGCCAGGCTCACGAGTTGCGCCGAGTACCGTCCCGGGGCGTCTTCTCTTAAGGTCAGCACGCCCGTCACATCGTTCTTGTCCTGATCAGTAAAGCGCCAGAGGCTCGTGACGGTCTTGCCCGCCGTGTTCTTGGCGAGCGGCGTCCACCCTGCGGCCTGGAGTTGTGCGCCGTACGCGTCGAGGAGCTGCGCGGCGCTCAGGGACGACTGGATGGAAGCGGAGCTGGTCCAGCTCCCACCGCCGCCACCCGTGCCGCTCGGCTGCACGGTGGTGCCGCTCGGCGGGCGCAGCGCCGGGAGGTTGGTCTGGTACTCGCTGCCCCGCCTCTCCTGGAACTGAAGCTGTTCTCGCAGGTTCCGGTCCTGACTCACGTTCAGGGTGACCCGGGTGACCGTGCCCACGCGCCGGATCTGGGCGTTGAACCTGAGCTGCTGCTCCAGGCGGTAGGACCACAACGCCTCGGGGTTCTCCGCGGCCTGGAAGCCCCCCGCGAAGGAAGGACCGAGCCCCCCCGGGAAGGGCGTCCAACCCAGCGCCCGGAGCGAGGCTTGAAGAGCCGCCTGCACCTGCGCGGGAGAAGCTGAGCTGTCGAAGTAGACGCTCTGGGAGTTGGGGAAGTCAGAAGTGTTGCTGGTCCGGATCAGACTGCCCAGCAAACGGCCGGAAGGAACATTCGGCAGTGGCCCCAGGGGTTGGGGCGGGAGCTGGCCGACCAAGAGCCGGGCCTCCACGGTGATGGGGCCGAAATCATCGCTCAGGGCGCGCTGGGTCAATTCCCGCTCCCGGGCGAGGTCGGCTGGAGAGGGGATGGGGGCCGTTTGAGCGAGTGCGCCGGATACGGCGAGCAGGGCCACCAGGAACAGTCGACGGTTCATGCAACCTCCGTGAACTGGCAAAGAAGAGACTGGAGCGGAGCCAGTTCAGCTTCACGCTATCCAACCTCACGCTGATTTCCTGCTGACTTTCGCGCTTGCCGCGGGAACGGGTTGGCCGGTGGTCTTCCTGGATGGTCACTTTCGGCGAGGACCAGCCGGGGAACAGGCTAAGGTGGCCTATGCCGACCCGCACCCATCTCGCGCCGCTCCTTCTTGCGGGCCTCCTGGGCGCCTGCGGCTCCCTGCCCATCGAGTGGCCGTATAGGAACTCTTGCACCTCCTCCTACCAGCGGCCGGACTGGACCCGCCTCAAGGCGGAACTGGAGCAGGCCCAGGCGCGTTGGACGGCGGCTGACCTCCACACGTACGCGTACACTCGCACGGTCTCGAACTTCGCCGGGGAGTTCGTCACGCGGGTGGATGTGGAGAACGGCGTGGTGGCGCGCGTGCGCGACGAGCAGACCGGGGCGCTCCTGGGCACGGATCAGGCCTTCACCATCGACCATCTGTTCGCCCAGCTCCGCACCGCCGTGACTCAGGCACAGGCCAACGCGCAGTCCTGCCTGCTGTTAAACGTGACGTTCGACGCCTCGCTGGGCTTCCCCACCCTCATCGACACGGCGGACCTCACCGAGGGCTTGCAGGACGCCTTCGGCACGCAACGCCTCTCGGGACTGGACCCCCGGGCGCCCTGATCCCCGGTGGTGGGGCACACGTTGCGGCGGCTGGGGAGGGGGAGAGCCTCACCCATCATGTCCCGGTCACCCGGGGCCGCTAGCGTGAGGCCATGCCCCTGAACCGCGCGGCGCTGCTGGCCGCCGCCCTGACCTGCCTCCTGCTGCCGGGGACCGCCCCAGCGCTCACCTTGTCCCCATACGGCGCGGCCCGCATCGACGGCCACGCGGCGGGCACCTTTTCCACGTTGAATGACCCCTCCGGCTTCGCGGGCGGGCTGGCCTGGGGGCCGGACGGCTCGGCCTACACCCTCGACGGCGCGCGGGTGCTGTACCGCTGGAACGCCCGAACTGGGCAGCCCGTGTCCCGCACCGTGCTGGTGCCGCCCTCCAGCCTGCCGAATGCGAGGGCGAACTTCGGGCCGAGACTCCGGCTGGAGGGCTACCGTACGGACGGCGGGGCGCTCAAGGGACCGTTCATCCGGGTGCAGGGCTACGCGGGGGGCCAGCCCTACCAGACCGCCTACACCCTGCGGGCCGACGGGCGGGCCGTGCTGGGCGACGTGTGCGCCCGTGCGGCGGGGCGAGCCGGAGGTTGCGCGGCGGGGTACAGCGTGACGGTCCTCCCCCAACAGAAGGGCCGGGCCGTGCTGCGTCTGGAAGGTCGGCAGGGGCCCGTGACGGAGATCACGCTGCCCGCCGGTCGGGTGCTGGACGTCGAGCCCTCGCCGGACGGCGCGCGGGTGGTGGCCCTGCGCAGCGTGTCGAAGCGCGAGTATGACCCGACCGCCCCCCTGTTCCTCGACGTGGCGACGCGGGACGGGAAGGTCGTGTCGCGGCAGGTGCCGGGGAGCTTCGGGGTGGAGCCCAGCGGGGAGCCCCAGGTACGCTGGGTGGACGCCGGGCGAATCCTGACCGCCACGCCCCGGGCGACTTCCCCCACGTACAGCCCCAGCGGGCAGCAGGTCAGCCTGTGGGGCCTGAGCGGTCAGTCGCCCCGCTGGACGGTGGGCAGGGGAGAGTTGCGCGACGCCGTGCCCTCACCGGACGGCACGCTGTTCCTGACCGTCCGCGGCGGCAGCGTGCCGGAACTCCACCGTGTGTCGGACGGCACGTTCGTGCGGTCCCTGGGCGCGGCGGTCACCGCGTCCGTGCCGAAGCCGGGAGGGGGCGCACTGCTGGCGCTCGACACCGGGAACGGGCAGGGGGAGCTGAGAACGGTGCGCCCGGGTGGGCCGAGTCGGCGGTTGGGCGGACAGGGGCTGGAGGGCGTGACCGAGTTGGCCGTGAGCCCGGATGGACGCTTCATCGCCGCCGCCCGCCCCGGGAGTGTGGCCGTCCTTGACCGCGCCGGGCGGACCCTGCACACCCTTGCCCTGCCACCGGAGGCGTACCGGGTGGACCTGGCCTTCTCCGGGCCCAGGACGGTGTTCGCCCGCTTTGAAGACGCGGGAAGCGGCAGTGGCTGGCAGAGCCGAACCTGGGACGCGGCGACGGGCGGGGTGCTGAGTCAGGAGGCCAACACGCGCCCGGTGGGGACCCTGCGCCTGCGGGCCGAGGATCGGCGGCTGCCCAGCGGCGCGTTCCAGTCGCGGCTGAGGGCGACCGGACCGAACGGTCAGACCCTGTGGCGGGAGGCATGGCACGGCGACTACCGCCCGTATTTCGTGCCCAGCCCAGACGGGCGCGCGGCGGTGCGAGGTGTGTCACGCCCGATCAAGGAGCAGACGGAACAGGCCGGTCTCTACCTCTACCGCCTCGACCCACGCACCGGACGGGCCAGCCCTGGTCTGACTTTGCGGACGGGTGACCCGAAGGAGGCGTACCGGGGGCTGAGCCTGCTGGACTACGCGCCGAACCGTCGCCTTGTCCTGCTGGGTGAGGGGGCGGGGGACGGTTGCGGTGGGGCCTTTTATGGCCTGCGCCTGGCGGACGTGGAGGCCCGGCGGGAGGTGAAGCTGCCGGTGGCGCTGACCTCGGGCCTAACGCGCTATTTCGGCTGCGGCCAGCCGGTGCCGCAACCCACGGCGGCCTTCACGCCGGAAGGGAACGTGCTGGTGCGGGACGGCAATACCTTGAACTGGTGGCGCTGAGCCACGAGACGGTGCTCCAGCGATGGTGCCGTCCCAGGACCACGAGCGCGTTCGGTCACAGCCAACTCGCCAGACAAGTCAACGGGCAAGTGCCGCTCGCTGCCCGTGTCAGTATTTCTACGTGGGCAAGAACCCGACGGGTGGGCGGTGGTGAGAGAAATCTACCCGCGAGACCCAACGGGCCACGTTGAGAAGCAGAGACGGAAGTTGAGGGGCTGGAAGGGAACGAGCGGGAGAACGCCTTCGCGATAGCTTCAGCCCATGTGCTCTCCCTCTCACAGCTTCGTGTTGGGCATCCTGGCAGGCCTGGTCTTGGGGATGCCGCTGCTGCTTGTGGGCGGGTATCTCTGGCAGGCGGGCCTCGACCTCCGCTCGCCTTCATCCAGCCGGGAGTGGATCAAGCTCTGTGCCCGTGGCCGCGAAGACATCTTCTGCAAGGCCGCGCAGAGCGTGGTCGCGCGGGAAGTATCTGGCCCTGTCGTCCTGCTCTACCCCGGCGTAACGGGCGACCGCGACCTCACGGCAACGCTCATCGTGTGGAAGGGGCGTTACCCCTCCCCAGAAGAGTTGGACGCTCTGGTGTGGGCAAATCTCTTTGCGGCGGCTGAGCTCAAGACGGGTCAGATGCGCTCGCTGGACGGTCAGGTACGGCGGGTGAGGTGCCCGGCGCCCGACCAGCGAGGCTCCTGCCAGCTTGGGCCTCTGAAGGTCCAGCGGCACACCCGGCCTCGCAGCGCAAACGACGGAGCGATCTACGTTTCGTTTGGCCCAGACAATCAGCGGGGCTTCCTGCCACCACGTTGAGTCGGACAGAGAGAGGCTAACGAAGTGGCTGCCGGGTGCACTGAAGGGTTCGGCCTCCCCCAGAGGCACGTTCCACACAGGAGAGCAAGCTCACCTGGCCCCGAGGCCCCAGCCCACCAGACGACGAGCGCTGGACCCCACCCCGCTTCAGTTCCCGGTGAGCGGCCGGAGGTCCTCGAGCACCATCCACGCGCCGGGTTCACGGCGGGTGCGTTGCCCGTTGGCGGGCATGGAGAACCCGCTTCTGCCTCTACCGATGAAGTCGCTGCGCGCCTGGGTGGACGTCGTGACGCCCCAGGCGCCGTTCGTGGCCGAGCTGCCCAGGCGGAAACCTCGACGCCGCGGGGCGCTCCAATCATTTCGGGGCCCCGGTTCCGGCTGGTTGGCCGCCACCCACTTGGGTCAGCGGTGCAGGTCGTCACGCAGGTGGTCCACGAAGGCCTGGAGTTCCAGGCGCGCCTGGGCGGCACTCAGGTCTTGCAGCAGCGCTCCGGCGAGGACCCGGCCGCTCAGGCACGCGCGTTCCAGCGCGTTCCACTGCTCGCCGGGAAGCTGCTTGCCCAGCTGCATCTTGAGGGAACGGCGCGTGCGTTCCCACTGCACCTCCGGGGGTGCGGCCAGCAGCTCGCGCCGTTCTTGTTCCGTGCGCTGCTGGGCCTCCTCCTCGGCGGCCCGGACGCGGGCCCGGCTCTCCTCGCAGCGCTGCCCGGTGTCGGCGACCCTGGCCGGCGCGTCGAGCACGTACTTGTCAGGATTCTGCAGCATGTCGTAGACCAGCCCGCCCGGCTTGCGGACGCTGCCAGGTTTCTCGCGCATGACGCGCTGCACGTAGCGAACCACTTCCTCCACGCGGTCGCCCTTTTCCTTGGCGAGCTTGTTCGCCGCCTGCGCCGCCACGCCGCTGTCGACGAGCAGACGAACCAGCGCGGGATCCGGGTCATCCAGGCTGGCGAAGACGTAGGTCAGGGCGGTGTTGACCCTCGCGCCGCTGACACGAACGTCCCGCAGGTAGCCCTGCGCGGCGAGTTCCTCGTGAGCCTCGTTCAGGGCGCGCTGCGTCTTGCTGGGCTTGCCGTCCGTGATGCCGCAGGCCAGACGCCAGTGTTCGAGGTCGACGCGCAGGGACGGCAACTGCTCCCCCGTATCGGCGTAGCGGTGAGCTTCCAGGAGGCGGTACAGCGCCCGCGCAGGAGGCTGCTCGATGCCCGTGAGGATCTTGTGCTCGAGGGCCTGAGTGAACCCGCTCCGGATGCTGTTGGCCAGCTGTGTGCCCAGTTGAATCATCAGGGACGCGTTTGGGACCAGCTCACGGTTCGGGTCAACGCTGTCACCGCTGCCGATGTCCCAGTAACTCAGGTCGGTGATGAGCCGCATGCGTTTGACATTCCGCAGCCTCCGTCCGTCCGGGAGATGCCAGCCGTCCGTCGCGGTCACGCTCGTGTACCACAGGCGGTCGAGGGACTCGCGCAGCCGATGGTAGCTCTTCCCGTTCGGGGACAGGAAGCTCGCGGCGCGCAACTCGTACGCCGTCGTGTGGAGCCGGTTGTCCTCGGGGCAGGACTGCGCGGCGAACAGGCTCTCAATGCCGATCAGGACGTTCGTGTCGATGCCCCGCGGGCGACCATGCGGGGCTTCCGCTGCCACGCCGAACGACCGGCCCGCGATCTCGAACGAGACGCTCCACAGCCGGCTGTTCTCATCATCCAGGCGGGTCTGGACACTCACGATTCCCAGGCGTGCGATGTTCCGCTCGTCCACGATCCGCGTGACTGGTTGCCTGTCTTTCTTCATGCCCCTCCCGCTGAGATGTTGTTTATTCAGGAGTAAAATACAGAAGAAACAACAACAGAGAGACCCAGGAAGTGTCCTCCTGAACGGGATATCCGTGGGGGATCGGCACAAAGGTGTCCCGGGTTTCGCCCTGATTCGCCCCCAAACGGCACAAAGGTATCCCTATTCTCCCCGGGGATCGGCACAAAGGTGTCGGCGAGGGGCATGCCAGGCCCTTCACCGCGCTGAGGACAGAGAAAGCACGTCCTGGCCGAAGCCGAGTCGTTTGGGGGCACAAAGGTGTCCCTAGTCGACACGTCGCCCCTTTGTGCCGCCGGACGGGATACCTTTGTGCCCTCGCGCGTTTGGTCTGGACGCTGTGTGGAAGGGCAAAAACCGATCTGCCACTGTAAAGACGGCCCAAAGGTGTCCCGGCGGCAGGCGAACTGGGGGGAGGGTGTGAAGGTACCCACTTGCCCTAAAACGGCACAAAGGTGTCCCTAGTCTGAGCGTGGTGGGACCGTGGAAGCGGTTTTATGCCGTCTGGGGCGCATCTTGGAGAGACCGCACGGCAAGCCCACAGGGCAAAGCGCTTTGCCCTGTGGATCGCAGGGCGCCCGCGACGCTGGTCACGGCGCGGTGCTGCTTGGAGGCGGGCGCGTGCGGGTCGGACGCGCCCGACCAAGTGGCGCGCTGGCGGGAGTGAGGAGAGCCTGGCCGATCCTGTCCCGGCCCGGTGACGGCGGTGCCCGGGCGGGTGGAGCTGACGCACCCACCTCATCCGGGGGCAGAAGGAAGTCCGCCGCCTCAAGCCGGGTGCACGGGCGTGAGCCAGCGCTGGCCGAGTTCGTTCAGGGCGGCGATGAGCTCCTCGAAATGCTGCGGTTTGAGGACGTACCCGTCGGCCCCCGCCGATCTCGCCCTCGTCCGGTCCCGCGCCTCGTCCGACGTGCTAAACACCACCACGGGCACGTGCTGGAGTGTGGCGTCCCCCTTGACGGCCGCCAGCACCTCGTGCCCGCTGACGCGCGGCATGTTCAGGTCCAGCAGCACCAGGTCCGGCAGCACGCCCGCGCCCCGCAGCAGGTCCAGCGCCTCCTGCCCGTCGCGGGCCACGCTCAGGTCGCACTGCACCTCACTCGCCTCCAGCGCGAGGCGCGCCAATTCCAAGTCGGCTCCATCGTCCTCCACGATCAGCAGGTGCTTGGCCATGCTGCTCCTTCCACGACACGGGCGCGTTGAGGCACATCTGTGGAGAGCTGAAGAAGGAAGCGGCTTCAGGAAGCGCGAAGCTCCTCCCCGCGTTCCCGCTTCCCGAGCTCCTCACGTCACAAGGAATTCCATGATGTCCAGTGCCACGAAGAGCGCCGCATACAGCAGGGCCGTGACCACTATGCACCGGCGAAGCCAGGGTCCCCGCGTCTTCACCCGAACCAACAGGTGGACGGCCGACACGCCAACCAGGGTGCCCGCGGCGAGCATCCCTTCCAACTGCTCCCCGGCCTGAGGCCCATGAAGGTCCCACAGCCGTGAGGGAGCCATCCCCGCCACCAGCGTCACGGAGAGTGCCCAATAGGTCAGCAGGATGGCGTCCATGACCCAGACCCAAACCAGCAGTCCTTGAACCAGCACACCGTCCAGGGTCTCCGAGAGGTTCAACATGCCGAGTTGCTCCTTGAGGGGGAAGCGAGCTTCCATTCCTGCCCCTCGGCCGCTCCCGGGATTCGCCGAGCCTCCCCCACCGATGGGATGCGGCGGCGGGGGCGGAGAGCAGGGCGGCTGAGCTGGCTTGACCTTGCCCTGCCGGGTGACGTGGGGGCACTGCGCACCCCAGTTTGCAACACCAGCCCCCACCGAACGGGGTGGGGACTGGTCGCCGGAGGAACCCCGACCAGGGGTGAGTCAGGAGGGCTCCGTGACCCGGACCTAGTCGCGGCGCGAGACCGTCAGGTAGGCGACCACCGCCAGGATCGAGCACAGGAAGATGGCGTTGAGGGCCGTGCTGCCCAGCCCCAGCCCGCCCACGTCCCGGCCCTGCGAGAGGTAGTCCCCGATGGACGCGCCCAGCGGCCGGGTCACGATGTAGGCGAGCCAGAAGGCCAGGATGCCGTTCAGCCTGGCATACACGTGGGCGAGCGCCACGGCGGCGATCACGCCCGCGAAGATCAGTGCCGAGGGCAGGTAGCCGAGCTGCAACTGTTCGGCCATCAGGTCGCCTGCCGCCGTGCCCAGCGCGAAGGTGAAGAGGATGGCCAGCCAGTAGTACGCTTCCCGCCTCGGAGTGAAGATGCTGTGGATCGAGAGGGTGCCCTCACGGCGGTACCACAGGGCGAAGGTCGCGATCAGGGCCACGCTGAAGACCCCGGTGCTGGTCCACAGGCTGACCCCGAAGTTGTCCGTGAGGTTGTCGGTGATCAGGGTACCCACCACGCTGATCAGCACGATGGCGAGCCAGTAGACACCGGGAACATAGCGTTTCGTGCGGAACTGGGCGACCAGGGCCAGCGCCAGCAGGACGCTCATCAGCAGGGTCGTGCCGGTGAGGCCCAGGTGCAGGTTGCGGTTCAGGTAATCCGCCGCGGTTTCGCCGACGGTCGTCGCCATGACCTTGACGATCCAGAAAAACGCCGTGACCTCGGGAACTTTGCTCCACAGGGTCCGGCCCGGGCTGAGGGGTGCGGTGGTCAGGGTCGAGTCCATGTCTGCCTCATGGGGGTCGGTGGGTGGGCGGGATCGTGTTCACGTACGGAAGGGGAAGGGGCGCCGGAGGGCGTGGTCCTCTGGGCGCCCCAGGGATTCAGAAGGTGAGGTTGGCCTTGTTGTCGTTCCACAGCTTGCGGCCGATGACCTCGATCTTCCGGGAGAAGTCGCCACTGTCCTTGAAGGGCCGGTTGGCGATGATGTCCTTGGCCGTGGTCGCGGACACGCCCTTGAGGCACTGGAGGTCTGCCTGGCTCGCTTTATTCAGGTTGACCTTGGCCTTAAGCACCTTGGCGCAGGAAGAACCCGTCATGGTCATGGCCGTCCCCCTGGCGGCCTGAGCGGTGGGTGCGGCGGCGTGGCCGGTCGCCTGGCTCTGGGCGCCAGCGAGACCCATCGAGGCGAGGGCAGCCAGCAGGGCGAAGCTCGTGGAACGGTTCATAGGGACCTCCGGGAGCGGTTCGGGTTTGTTCCTCGTGGGAACCGCTGGGGGGCACCTTAGGTCCGGGAAGTAAAGGGCTGGTATAGAGCGCCGGGCAGGGCGACCGAGGAGAGTCGGTCCCCGAAGCCTCGCCGGGGTGGCTGAGCTGGACGAACGGAAGGGGGCGGCGTATACGCCGTCTTTACCCGTGGGGCTCACCCTCCGGGCAGGTGGCCGCTCCTGGGAAGCAGGACCTGCGGCCGCCCAGGAGGACCCCATGAGACACGTCTTCATCCCCGCCGCCCTGATCCTGGCCGCCGTGGGGGCTGGGCAGGTCACCCTGCAGGCTCAGGGAATGGGAGGCGAAGGCGCCAACGTCATGCTCATCGACGGCACCGGACGTCCTGGAGCTGTGGACGTCTACGTGGACGGCGCGCTGGTGGAGCGTCAGATGCTCGCCGGGGACCGGCCAGGTCAGCTGCACCTGACGCCCGGCACGCATCAGGTCACGGTCAAGTCGAGCGACGCGGGAACCGTGCTGGCCTCGACCGCCGTCGACGTGCAGGCTGGCCGCCCCTACGCGCTGAGCTTCCAGAACGACTGGCGGGTGATAGACTACACGCTCAACGTGTCCAGTGGTGACCGCGCGGTCTGGCGGGCGATGAACACCAACTGAATGCGCCCGGACCGTCCACCTCGCCCGTCGCCACACCGGTCACGGGCATTTTCTCGGAAGAGCGGTCCTGGTTGGGTCTCACCTCGGGCGGAGGGAGGCCCGGACTGCTCCTGAACCCACCCGCGCGCCAGGCGGGCCGGGGGACGGCTCGCCGGCACAGCAGAACCCCCGCACGACGCCCCGGCTATACCCGGGCTTTACCCCGGGGCGCCAAGCTCCGGAACATGAAACCCGGTCAGCCCATCAATGTCGCCGCCGGTGTGCTGGGAACCCTCACGCTGCTTTCGGGGGCACGGGCCGCCGGGTGGACCGTCTCGCTCTCGGCGACGGACCCCGCCCTTGTCTGCGGTGCCCGGGTCACGCCGGACCTGCGCCTGGGCACGCCCCCGGCGGGGACGAGGAGCCTGGCGGTCATCTTCTGGGACGAGCGCCCGGGTGGCTTGAGCGGTCGCTGGAGCGTCTTCGACCTCCCGCTCGGCACGGCCCGGCTGGCCCCCGGGGCAGCGGCCCGGCCAGCACCGGGCGGCGGCCGGGTGGCCCGCAATGAGGCGGGGCAACTCGGCTACACCGCCCCGTGCGGCAAGGGCAAGCACGACCTGTACGTCGACCTGTACGCTCTCAACGTCCCCAGCCTGAACCTCCCCGCCGGGACCCCGCTGCAACAGGTCCACGCGGCGATCAAGAAGCACAAGCTGTTGGAGGCCAAGGCGCACGTCACGCGGGTGAACCCGTGAGGCTGACCCGCGCCGCCCTGTTCTTGGCCCTGGCGGCAGGGTCCGCACGGGCCACCGACATCTACGCCCATACCCACGCAGGCATGTTCAGCCCGGCAGTCCGGGGGGTTCCGGCCCGCGTCTACGTCCCCAACGGCAAGGACCACACCGTCAGCGAGATCGACCCCGCCACCTTCCGGGTGATGGGCACCTTCCCGGTCGACCGGGAGCCGCAGCATGTCGTGCCGTCGCACGACCTGAAGACGCTGTGGGTCGCCAGCGACGAGGGACGGCAGTCGCTGACGCCCATCAACCCCCGCACGGGTCTGCCGGGCAAACCCGTTCCGGTCGCCGACCCCTACAACCTGTACTTCACCCCCGACGGGCGCTACGCCCTGGTGGTGGCCGAGAACGAGGCGCGGCTGATCTTCCTGACGGCGGACAGCATGCGGCCCGCCTTCGAGATCGCGGTGCCCTGCCGGGGCGTGAACCACATGGACTTCAGCCCCGACGGGGAGCATCTGCTGGCCGCCTGCGAGTTCAGCGGGGACCTGGTCAAGGTGGACCTGCTGGCCCGCCGGGTGACCGGGGTGATGCACGCGGGCGGGATGCCGCAGGACGTGCGGATCGCCCCCGACGGCTCGGTGTACTACGTGGCGGACATGATGGCGAACGGGGTGCGGGTGATCGACGGCTCGGGCGACACCCCGCGCAAGGTGGGCTTCATCCCCACCGGCAAGGGGACCCACGGTTTGTACCCCAGCCGGGACGGCACGCGCCTGTTCATCTCCAACCGGGGGGAGGGCACCGTGTCCGTGCTGGACTTCGCCAGCCGCCACCTCATCGCCCGCTGGACCATCCCGGGGGGCGGCAGCCCCGACATGGGCAGCGTCTCGGCGGACGGCAAGCAACTGTGGCTCTCGGGGCGCTACAGCGACGTGGTGTACGTGTTCGACACCCGCACGGGGAAGGTCCTCCGGCAAATCCGGGTGGGGCGCGGCCCACATGGACTGACCTACTTCCCTCAGCCCGGGCGGTACTCGCTGGGCCACACGGGGAACTACCGCTGAACGGCGTGCACCTGCACCCACTGCCGGTTCCACCGGGGGGCACGGGGAGAGCTGAAGGATGACCTGAACCCTGCCGCCGCGGTATACCGGTCCTTTACCTTTGCCGGCTACCGTTCCCGGCATGACCTGTCCACTGCCGGCCACCCTCCCCCCTTCCTGCTCGGCGGTCCAGGCGTGAGTGCGCTGCTGAGCGCCGTGTTCCTGGGGGTGGTCGAGGGGCTGACTGAATTCCTGCCCATCTCCTCGACCGGCCACCTGATCGTCGCCGAGCGGCTCATCGGCTACCGCGACGCGGGGGAAACCTTTACCATCGTGATTCAGCTCGGGGCCATCCTGGCGGTGGTGTGGTTCTACCTGCGCGAGTTGCTGGACAAAGTCTCGATGCTGCTCCGGGGCAGTCCCCGCGCCCGCCGGTTCTGGCTCAACCTGGTGATCGCCTCGCTGCCCGCCGCGCTGGTGGGCCTGCTCTTCGAAAAGGCCATCAAGGCCGCGCTGTTCTCGCCCACCACTGTGGCGCTCAGCCTGATCGCGGGCGGCGTCATCCTGTGGGTGGTCGAGACGCGCCGTGCCCGGCCAGCCGAGGCGCCCGCGGCGGTGGACCCGCCGGTGACCCCGGAGCCCGACCTCTACGGCGTCACGCCCCGGCAGGCGCTGACCATCGGCCTGGCCCAGGCCGTGGCGGTCATCCCCGGCGTGTCGCGGAGTGGCGCGAGCATCGTGGGCGGGCTGCTGAGCGGCCTGGACCGGGTGACGGCGACCGCCTTCTCGTTCTTCATAGGCATCCCGGTGCTGGGCGCGGCGGGCCTGTACAGCCTGTACAAGGCCCGGCACTCGCTGGGGCAGATCGAGGGCGGCGCGCCGGCCCTGCTCGTCGGCACCGCCGTGTCGTTCGTGACGGCGCTGCTGGCGGTCTCTTGGCTGCTGCGGTACGTGTCCCGCCACGACTTCCGGGGCTTCGCCGTGTACCGCGTCGTCTTCGGGGCCGTCATCCTGGTCCTGGTGGTCGCGGGAGCGCTGCGGTAGGCACTGTGGGCGAGCTGGAGTGTCCTCGCGGCGCTGGCACGCCGTGTTCGGGAGATGGGCCACCTGTCCTGGCGGTTCAGCGCCCGGTGGAGGAGACCGCCACCGCCCGTGAAGAGTCCTGGGCCGGGTGCCTCCGCTTCAGGGCCAGGTGAAGGGTCACGCGCTGGCCTTCTGGGTTCGTGCAGCCACCCTTCCGCAGGGGTTCCACGTGCTGTCGCTCGGAACCTCGCCCAGGCGCCTCGAACCAGGCTGGCGCCGAGAGCCTCCTCGAGACCTGACCTCGGGTCAGACGGGTTCAAGCGGGAAAGGGAAAGCGTCCACGGCCATGACCCACGGTCCTGCTGATCCCTGGCAGCTCAACCGCCGACGGCCACGTGGGCAGGCTGTTCGGTCGCCGTGGTGCTCCCCGGCCAGGGCGACCGGGCCCTCAGCCAGGCCGCGTGTTCGGCGATCAGCAGTCCCCGCTCGTTGGCCCGCGGGTGGGGGTGAACACCACGGCGGCCCGTGAAGCCCAGGCTGTACAGGGCCGCCAGGATCTCCGGGCGGTGCGCGATGGGCACCCCTGCCCCTGCCCAGTGGTCTGCCGTGGCCCTCAGGCACGCGGCGACCAGCCGGGGGGCCGCGAGGGGGTCGAGCAGCCGCCGGAGCTGCGCCGGCAGGTCGGGCGGCACCTCCAGGTAGCCCAGCGCGCCGAGGCGGCGCAGGGTGCCCACCTTCATCTGGGCGCGGCCCAGGCTGAAGGTCTCGACGGGTCGGCCCGCCAGCCACCCGGCCAGCCGCCGGAGGGCCGCTGCCGGGCGCTCCGGCAGCGAGACGGTCAGGCGCAGCAGCCCGTGCTGGAGGTGATCGTACCCGTCGAGGCGCACCTGCTCGTCAGCCAGGACGGCGGCAATCAGGGCGGCATCGACGCCGTACCGGGCCGCCGCGTTCCGGATGGCCCGCTTGTCTGTCGGGGTGAACCGGACGTGACGCAGTCTGGCGGCGTGCGTACGGGGCCGTGCGGGTGGCTGTCCGCCTGGAAGGTCTCTCCGGGTGAGAAGTGACTCGGGCGTCAGGGTGACCATGCGGCCATGATCTGCCGGAGACGTAAAAGGGCCGTATAGGCCCCTGCGGTCGGGCAGGGGTCCGCCGGTGAAGCTGGCGAGACCACCCGGCAGCGGGGGCACGGCCGCCACCAGAGGCGGAACCGTCGCGCGCCACGCTCCTCGGGCGGCGGTCACCGGCGTTCCCACCGGGTCACCTCCTCATCCTGGAACCGCCACGCCCCGGAACACCCCGCACCCTTCTTGATCCGCGCGCCAGCGTTATACGCGGACTTTACCGTCTTATACGGCCTTTTTACCGGCCGCTCCTACGCTCCGGGCACGCAGAAGGAATCTGCGGACAAGGAGAACACCATGAATACGAACGCCAGACGGTTCCTGCTCACCCTCAGCGCCCTGACGGCCGTGGGCCTCTCCCTGGCTGGGCACGCCTTCGCCCAGGCGGAAGCTCCGGGGGCACCCTCCGCACCGCCGATTCAGGCGCAGGTCAACCCGTCCGCCCGGGACACCGATGCCCACGACCGGGCGATGTTCGGCAGCATTCAGCTTCACACCAGCCTGCCGGACTTCGAGGTGCCCGCCGCGCAGGAGCAGGCCCTGTACCGCTCGCTCGCGCGGATCACGCCCGCCCAGGCCGAGCAGGCAGCCCAGGCGGCCGTCCTCGGCCCGGCCACCAGCGTGACCCTCGGGGACCAGGACGGCAGCCTGGTGTACGCCGTGGTCATCGGGCAGACCGAGGTGACGGTGGACGCCGGGAACGGTCAAATCCTCCAGCAGGAGATCGCCGGGCTGGAACAGGGTGAGAGCGGCGGCAGTTGAGCCCGCCCGTACTGAGCGTTCCCAGCCCCGTCCCGGACTTCCCCAGCGCTCGCCGGGCACCCTGAAAAGGTGCCCGGCGTCTTCTCGCCGTCCGGTATACCGCGTCTTTACCTTCCTCGGGCACGCTGGGCGACATGAGCACCCTGCTGTCCCATCGCCACCGAATTCGTCCGGTGGCCCTGCTGCGCCTGTTTCTCGGCATCCTGCTGCCCCTGCTGGTCGTGGGGCTCGTGGCCGAGGACCTCCTCGAAGGGCAGAGCTTCGCCTGGGAGACCCCCTTCCTGCTGGCCCTGCACAGCCACGCCACCCCGCTGCTCAATCAGGTGGCGCTCTTCTTCACCACTGTCGGCGGCGTGACCGTGATCGCCCCCGTCAGCGCCGTGATCCTGGTCGTGCTGTGGCTCAGGGGGCACCGGCTGGCCGCCTTCTGGGGGCTGGGCGTGGCGGGCGCAGCGGGCCTGAACGTGGCGATGAAGCTGCTGATGCACCGCACCCGCCCGGAGTTGTGGCCCCGCCTGGTGCAGGAACACGACGCCAGCTTTCCCAGCGGGCACAGCATGTACAGCGCCGCCTTCGTCACGGCGCTGATCCTGCTCGCCTGGCGCACGCCCTACCGCTGGCCCGCGCTGGGGCTTGGGGTGGCCTTCAGCGGGCTGGTGGGCTTCTCGCGGCTGTACCTGGGCGTGCATTATCCCACCGACGTGCTGTGCGGCTGGCTGACCGGCGCCGCCTGGGTGCTGGGCGTGTACGGTGTGCTGCGGCCTTTCGCGCCGGGGCACGGGAAGGAGAGCGCGGCATGAGACTCCTGATCGTCGAGGACGACCCCCATATCGCCGAACTGCTGCAAGACGGCCTGACCGAGGAGGGCTACGAGTGCGACCGGGCCGCGAGCGCCGCCGAGGGCGGGGAGCTCGCCCGGCTGTTTCCCTACGGCCTGCTGATCCTGGACGTGATGCTGCCCGAGGGCATCGACGCGGGGTACCGGCTGGGACGCTCGCTGCGGGAGGGCGGCCTGAACACCCCCATCCTGTACCTCACCGCCCGGGGTACGGTGGAGGACCGGGTCGAGGGGCTGGAGGCGGGCGGGGACGACTACCTGGTCAAGCCGTTCGCCTTCAAGGAACTGCGGGCGCGGGTGCGGGCCCTGCTGCGGCGGGCGAGCGGGAACGCGCAGAACACGGTGACCCTGCCGGGGGGCTGGGTGATGGATCTGGGGGGCCGGGAACTCTACGCTACGGGCGTCCGTGCCGAGCTGACCCGCCGGGAGTTCGCGCTACTGGAACTGCTCGTCCTGAACCCGGGCCGGGCCTTTTCCCGCGACGAGATCATCGAGCGCCTGTGGGGGGGTGAAGGGGGGGCCGTGGAGCCCAAGGTGATCGACGTGTACGTCAGCACCATCCGCCGCAAGACCACCGACGTCCTGATCGACACCATCCGGGGCACCGGGTACCGGCTGGGCCGGGGTGAGGCGATGTGACCGGGGGGGGCGGCCGGCGGATGGGCTGGAGACCCCGGGACTGGAGCCTGCGGGTCAAGCTCACGCTGGGCTACGCGCTGGTCTTCGCGGTGACCATCCTGCTCGGGGCCGTGCTGGTGTACGCCCTGGCCCGGGACAGCCTAACGGGGTCGCTCGACACCACCTTGCGGGAGACCGCCAGCGTGGCGCAGGGCAGCATCGAGGACCAGAACGGGCGCTGGACCTTCTCCTCGGAGCTGAGACCGACCGGCGACCTGGCCATCGAACTGCTCTCGCCCACGGGGAGGACGCTGGCCCGCGCGGGCCAGGAGGAGCATGACCAGGCCATTCCCCTGCGCGTGGGCTTCGTGTCGACGGCAGAACACCGGGTGCTGACCCTACCCGTCGAGGGCGGGCTGTTCCTGCGGGTCTCGCGGCCCAGCAACACCCTGGTGGAGCTGCTGGAAACCCTGGCCCGCATCCTCAGCGCCGGCAGCGTGCTGATGGTCATGGTGGCCTGCGGGGCCGGGTACGTCCTGGCCGACCGGGCCCTGCGCCCGGTGGACGCGGTGGCCCGCACCGCCGAGGGCATCGCCCGGCGCGGCACCTACCAGGAGCGGGTGCCCGCCGCGCCCGGCCAGGACGAGATGGCCCGGCTGACTTCCACCGTGAACGCGATGCTCGACCAGCTCGAGGGCACCATCGAGCGCGAGAAGAGCTTCGCCCGCATCGCCGCCCACGAGCTGCGCACGCCGCTGACCGTGCTCAAGGGCCGCCTCGACCTCACCCTGGAGCGCCCGCGTGAGGCCGCCGACTACCAGCGTGCCCTGAGCGGGATGCAGGGCCGGGTGGACGCGCTGGTCACCCTCTCGGAGAGCCTGCTCGCCCTGGCCCGCACCGACGCCCCGGTGCGTCTGGAACGGGTGGAACTGGCGGGCAGCGCCGCGGCGGTGGTGGACGCGCTCGACGAGGTGGCGCGCCGGGCGGGGAGGCAGGTGCAGCTCGACCTCAACGAGAGCTGGGTGCAGGCCGAGGCGGAGGGGGTGGGACGCGCCCTCGCCAACCTGATCGAGAACGCGCTCAAGTACGGCACGGGTGGCGTCCTGGTGCGGGTCCGGGAACGTGAGGTCACGGTACGCAGCGTGGGTCCCGGGCCGGATCAGGCCCAGTGGACCCGGCTGCTGGAACCTTTCGAGCGCGGCGCTGGTACCCAGGGGACCGCCGGAAGCGGGTTGGGCCTGCCGCTGGTGGCGGCCCTCGCCCGGCGCTGGAACGCCGACCTTCTGCCCCGCTGGGAGGAAGGCGCCTTCGAGGTCAGCCTGCGTTTTCCTGCCTGACCCGCCCTCAACCCCGCCGCCCTCGACGCCCCATCCCAGGAGACCCCATGCTCAGGTATTCCCCTTGCCCCGCAGAGGCCCGGCCTTCAGAACACTCCACGTCCGGTCGAGGAAGGGCCCACCTCCTGACCCCACCGGGAAGCGTCCGGGCACGCGGCGTGGTTCCGCTCGCCGGGCCGGTCCTGCGGGTGGCCCGCCACTTGCTGTGGCTCTCCCCGGTCCTGCTGGGGACCGTGGTGGCCCAGCCCAGAACCCTGCCGCCCTTCTCACACGTGTTCGTGCTGGTGCTGGAGAACACCAGTGCCGGTGGAGTGCTGGGCAACCCCAACCTGCCGACGCTGAACGCGCTCGCGCGGGAGTACGGTCTTGCCACGAACTACACCGGGGTCGCCCACCCCAGCCTGCCCAACTACGTGGCCCTGCTGTTCGGCAGCACCTTCGGCAGCCGCAGCGACGACTCCGGCCAGCGTTTCCCCGGAGACAACCTCGCCCTGCAACTGGAGCGCGCGGGGAAGACCTGGAAGGGTTACTTCCAGGGACTGCCCGGCCCTGGCTGGGACGGTCCCTCCACCGGCGTGTACGCCAAGAAACACAACCCCCTGATGCTCGCGGCGGACATCGCCCGCGACCCAGTCCGCGCCCGCAAGGTGGTCCCCCTGGGGGAGCTGGACGCCGACCTGCGCGCCGGGACCGTTCCCACCTTCGCGCTGATCGTGCCGGACCTGTGTCACGACCTGCACGGGGCGCTGACCTGCTGGCGTGGTTCGCGGCTGGAGCGGGCAGGGGACGCCTTCGTGCGCGAGTGGGCCGGGAAGATCATGGCCTCGGGTGCCTGGAAGGACCACGCCGCCCTGGTGATCACCTTCGACGAGGGTGGCGGCGGGGACCGGGCGGGGGGCGGGGGCACCGTGGCGACCATCGTGGTGACGAGCGACGGCCCGCGCGGGGTGCGGTCGAACCGGCCCTACAACCACTCCAGCCTGCTGCGGACCCTGGAGGACGCCTGGGGGCTGCCCCCGCTGCGCGAGGCCGCGCGGGCGACGCCCATGACGGACCTGTTCACGCGCTGAGGTTCCTATACCGCGTTTATACCGGACGGGCCTACGGTCGGGGCATGAACAAGAACAAAGGTCTGGTGCGGCCCGCAACGACGTTCGCCCTTCTCGCCCTGGTCTCCGGCGCCCTCGCGCAGACGCAGGTGGCGCCCGAGACTCACCCGGTCGGCGACATCCCCGACTCACAGGCCTTCGTGCGTTACACGAACGCGCCGGGAGGCTACAGCCTGGAAATCCCGGAAGGCTGGGCCCGCCGCGAGCAGGGCGGCACGGTGAGCTTCACCTCCAAGTACGGCACCGTCGAGCTGACGGCCCGCAGGGCGGCAGGGACCCCGGGGGTCGCGGCGGTCCGGGCGGGTGACCTCGCCGCGCTGGCCCGGACGGACCCCAGCCTGAAGGTCACCCTGGTCAAGGCGGCGCCGTTGCCCGCCGGGAACGCCGTCCTGGCGCGCTTCATCTCCACCTCCGCCCCGAACGCGGTGACGGGACGGCGCGCGGTGCTGGACAACGACCTGTACGTGCTCACCAGAAACGGGCGCGAGGTCGTGCTGCGGATGAGTGCCCCCAGGGGGGCGGACAACGTGGACGCCTGGAACCGGGTCGCGCGTTCGTTCGTGTGGCGGTGAGGGCCATGTCCATCCTGGAGGCCGTGGACCTGTACCGCTTCTACCACGTGGCGGACGAGGAGGTGCGCGCCCTGCGCGGGGTCAGCCTGGACGTGGCGCCGGGAGAACTCGTCGTCCTGCTGGGCGCCTCCGGCAGCGGCAAGAGCACCCTGCTCTCTTGCCTGGCGGGCCTGGACGACCCGGACGGCGGCGCGGTGACGGTGGCGGGCGAGCGGCTGACCCGGCGGCCCGAGGCCCAGCGGGCGGGGGTGCGGGCCCGGCACCTGGGCGTGATGTTGCAGGGCGGGAACCTGCTCGCGCACCTGAACGTGCTCGACAACGTGACCCTGACCGGGCGGCTGCTCGGTCAGCCGGGCGGGGCCCGCGCGCTGGACCTGCTGGGGCAGCTCGGGTTGGACCACCGGCGGCACGCCTTCCCGGCGCAGCTCTCCGGAGGGGAAATCGCGCGCGCCTCGCTCGCGGCGGCGCTGGCCCACCGCCCCGCCGCGCTGCTGGCCGACGAGCCGACCGCCGAGGTGGACGCGCGGACCGAGGAGCGGGTCATCGGGGTGATCGAGGCGTTCGTGCGGGGGGAGGGGCGCGGCGGACGTTGCGCCGTGATCGCCACCCACAGCTCCCGGCTGGCCGCCCGGGCGACGCGCGTGTTGCGGCTGAAAGACGGGAGGTGGCAGGATGCCTGAACCCAGGATGGTGGACGTCTCACCGGGACGGCTGACCCCCGGGCCCGTTTCCTCAGGCGCGGCATCGCCCCGGCAGGTGGACGCGGCGACCACCCCGCTGGCCGAGGCGCGCGGGGTGGGCCGGACCTTCACCGTAGGCGGGCAGGAGGTCACCGCCCTGCGGGAGACGACGCTCCAGGTGCGCCCCGGCGACCGGATCGCGCTGCTGGGCCCCTCCGGCAGCGGCAAGAGCACCCTGCTGCACCTGCTCGGCGGGCTCGACACGCCGACCACGGGGACGGTGAGCTGGCCCGCGCTGGGTGAGGCGAACACGCTCCGGCCCGGCAAGGTCGCCTTCGTCTTCCAGGCCCAGAGCCTGATGCCGCCCCTGACCGCGCTGGAGAACGTGGCGCTCCCGCTGCTGCTGACGGGGGCCACGCCGAAAGCGGCCACCGGGGAAGCCCGGCGGGCCCTGGATACCCTGGAACTGCTGCCGCTCGCCGAACAGCTTCCCGAGGAACTCTCCGGCGGGCAGGCGCAGCGGGTGGCGGTCGCGCGGGCGCTCGTCACCCGGCCCCGGCTGATCCTGGCCGACGAGCCGACCGGGCAGCTCGATTCCGTCACCGCCGGGCACCTGATGGACGTGCTGCTCTCGGCCCTCGAACCCAGCTCGGCTCTGGTGATGGCGACCCACGACGAGGCCGTCGCCCGGCGCCTCGACACCCTCTGGCGCATGGAGGGCGGCGGGCTCCTGAGCCGGGCCACCAAGGAGGGACCCTCATGACCAGCCTGTGGTTGCGCGGTTTGATGGCACGCCGTCCCCTGCGTCTGTGGGGCAGCGCGCTGGGAGTCGGTCTGACCGTCGCCTTCCTGACCTTCCTGCTGTCGTTCATCGCGGCGGGCACGGCCAACATGACCCGCCGGGCCATCGGGTCGGTCCCGGTGGACTGGCAGGTGCTGCTGGGGCAGAACACCAGCCGCGCCCAGGCCGAGGCCGCCATCCGCGCCGCCACTCCGGTCCGGACCCTCGCGGCGGTCGGGTACGCGGACGTGCCCGGCTTCACGGCCAACACGGGCGGCACCGTCCAGACCACCGGGGCGGGCAAGGTGCTGGGGCTGCCGCCGGGCTACCGCGCCGCCTTCCCCGCCGAGCTGCGTCCCCTGATCGGGTCGCCGGACGGCGTGGTGCTGTCGCAGCAGACGGCGGCGAACCTGCACGCCGCCGTGGGGGACACGGTGAACATCGGACGCTACGGGGCCGCCCCGGTGGGGCTGCGGGTCGCCGGGGTCGTCGACCTTCCGCAGGCCGACTCGCTGTTCCAGGCGGTCGGGGCGCCGAAGGGCCTCGCCCCCCAGGCGCCGCCGGACAACGTGGTGCTGCTTCCCCGCGCCCAGTGGGACGCCCTGTTCGCCCCGCAGAAGCTGGCGCGGCCCGACACGGTACGCGAGCAGCTCCACGTGCGGCTGGGCACCCCGCTCCCCAGCAACCCGGGCCGGGCCTTCGCGCTGGCCGGGACGCTCGCCAACAACGTCGAGGCGCGGCTCTCGGGCGGGGCCGTGGTCGGCAACAACCTGGCGGCCAAGCTCGACGGGGCGCGGGAGGACGCCCTCTACGCCCAGGCGCTGTTCCTGTTCCTGGGGCTGCCGGGGGCCCTGCTCGCCGGGGCGCTGACCCTGAGCGTCGCGGGGGCGAGCGCCGGGCAGCGCCGGACCGAGGCGGCCCTGCTGCGCGTCCGGGGAGCGGGTGACCGCACCATCCTGCGGCTGGGAGCGGCGGAGGCGGGGCTGGTGGCGGGCGTCGGCACCGTGCTGGGCCTCCTGGCCTACGTGCTGCTCTCGCCCCTGGTCACGCCGGGCACGGCCGTGGGCGTCCCCCTGCTTGCGCTGCCGGTCCTGGCGGGGCTGCTCCTCTCGCTGCTGGCCGTCCTGCTGCCCACCCTGGGCGCGATCCGGTCGTCCACGGTCGCCGCCCAGCGGCAGGTCGTGGGCCGGGCCGGGACGCCGCTGTGGCAGCGCCTCTCCCTCGACCTGCTGCTGCTCGTCCTGGCCGGGGTGATGTTCTGGCGCAGCGCCGCCGGGGGCTACCAGCTCGTGCTCGCGCCGGAAGGCGTCCCCCAGGCGAGCATCCAGATCGAGGCCTTCGTCGCGCCGCTGGCCCTGTGGCTGGGCGGCACCCTGCTGGCGATGCGGCTGCTGGGCCTGCTGCTGCGGCGGGGCGCGCTGACCCGGCTGCTGCGGCCCCTGGCCGGGACCCTGGCGGGGACCGTCGCGGCCGCGCTGGGGCGGCAACGGCCCCTCCTGACGCGCGGGGCGGCGCTCGTCGCCCTCGCCACCGCCTTCGCGGTCTCCACCTCGATCTTCAACGCGACCTACAACGACCAGGCGCGGGTGGACGCCGTGCTCACCAACGGGGCGGACGTGACCGTCACGGGCACCGCGAACGGCCCCGCCGGGCCACGGCTGGCCACCCTGGGGGCCCTGCCGGGCGTGGTGGGCACCCAGCCGCTGATCCACCGCTTCGCCTACGTGGGCGCGGACCTCCAGGACATCTACGGCATCGACGCCGCGCACTTCACCCAGGTCAGCCGCCTGTCGAACACCTATTTCAAGGGGACGACGGCGCAGGGGGCGCTGGCGAAGCTCCGGGCCCGCCCGGACGCCCTGTTCGTCTCGCAGGAGACGGTCAACGACTACCAGCTCTCGCTCGGCGACCGGCTGAACCTGCGGCTGCTGAACGCCCGCACCCACGGGTACGGGATCGTCCCCTTCACCTTCGTCGGCGTGGTGCGCGAGTTCCCCACCGCCCCCAAGGACTCCTTCCTGGTCGCCAACGCGAGCTACCTCGCCAAGGCGACCGGCAACCCGGTGGCCGAGGTGGCGCTCCTCAAGGTGAGCGGGTCCCCGCAGGCGGTCGTGGACGCCGCGCGGCGGGCGACCCAGGACCTGCCCGGCGTGGCGGTCACCGACCTCGCCACGGTGCGCAGCCGGATCGCGTCGGGCCTCACGGCGGTCAACCTCGCGGGCCTGTCGCGCATCGAGCTGGCCTTCGCGGCCCTGCTGCTCGCGGGGGCGACCGGGCTGGTGCTGGCCCTGGGGCTGGCCGAGCGCCGCCGCACCTTCACCGTGCTGGGAGCCCTGGGCGCGACGCAGAAGCAACTCGGCGCCTTCCTGTCGGGTGAGGCGCTGGTCGTCGTGGGCCTCGGCGGGGTGCTCGGGGGCGTGATCGGCCTGGGGGTCGCGCAGACCCTCATCAAGCTGCTCCAGGGCGTCTTCGACCCGCCGCCCGAGGTGATGGTGCTGCCCTGGCCCTACCTGGTGGGCCTGCTGGCCGCCGCCGCCCTCAGCACCCTGGCCGCCCTGCGGCTGGCGCAGGCCGCCTCCAACCGGCGGGTGACCGAGGTGCTGCGGGCGGGCTGAGGGGCGGCTTCCCGGGGGGAGTGGCCTGAGCCGCTCCCCCTCTCGGTATACGCGTTCTTTACCTCGGCTCTCTAGGGTGGGGGCATGGTCGACCTTCCCCAGCTCCTGCTCAGCGTCTCCTACCTGGGCATCTTCGCCATCGTCTTCGCCGAGAGCGGGCTGCTGATCGGCTTTTTCCTGCCGGGCGACAGCCTGCTGATCACGGCGGGCATCCTCGCCCAGCAGGGCAGCCTGCACCTGGCGGGCGTGATGCTCGCGGTGGCCCTGGGCGCGGTCATCGGGGACAGCACCGGGTACTTCATCGGGCGCCGCTTCGGCCCGGCGGTGTTCAGCCGCCCGGACAGCCGCCTGTTTCGCCCCGAGTACGTGGAGCGCACCCAGGCGTTCTTCGAGCGCTACGGGGCCCTCTCGCTGATCCTGGCCCGCTTCGTGCCGGTGGTGCGCACGGTGGCGCCGACGCTCGCCGGGGTCGGCAAGATGCCCTACGCCCGGTTCCTGACCTACAACGTCGTGGGCGGGCTGCTGTGGGCGATCAGCGTGCCCCTGCTCGGCTTCTGGCTGGGCGGCCTGATCCCGCACCTCGACCGCTACATCCTGCTGGTGGTGGGCGTGGCCGTCGTCCTGAGCCTGATCCCGGTGGGGCTGGAGCTGCGCAAGCTGCGCGCGGGGCGGCGGTGAGCCCAAGTGGGGACGGTGTTGTGCGGGGTTCGGCGGCGGGAGACGCTCCCCGACGCTGACGCGACGCCCTCCCCGCATCGGGAGCGTGGTGGCCGGTGGGTAGGCCGAGGGAAGGGGGCGCCCCCGGCGTCGGGACCCCGCGCGGAGCAGGTGATCTCGTCGGGCCGAACCGAGCAGGGCTTCCCGCGTCACGGGTCCTGGACGGCGTTCTCGATCCGTGGCCGCCCGGGCCCGAACGCTGCGCGAGCCCAGGTCGAGGAGGTGCCGTCCCAGGGGGCGAACATCGGCATTCGCCGTCCTCCTCACCCCGTTGAGAGACCTTTCCCCCGAGTCACGCGGGGAGGCTGGCGGAGTCCCTCCTCCCCGCGCCACAGGTCTTCACAGGGCGAGCAGGAGGACACGAAAAGAGCTGTGTAAGAGTCCTCCTCCTACGTTGGGCGTGAAGAGTTCCCTGCCTTTCGACAGACACGGAACCCGAAAGGACACCGCAGATGCCCATGACCCGCACATCACGCCTCCCGGGGACCGTCCTCCTGGCCCTGGCGCTCGCCGCCTGCGGGCAGCAACCTGCCAGCGAGGCCGCGACGCCCGTTCCCGATCCGGCCCCCGTGACGACGGCCACGCCCATCGCCGTACCGACGGCGCGGGCGCCCTACGCCCTGATGGTCAGCGCGGACAAGTCGGACAGCGTCCAGGGCCTTGAGCGCGAGTTCGGGGGCAGGGTGGTCGCGTTCAGCGCGCAGGCAGGCTACGCCCTGCTCGCCGTCGATTCCGCGCAACTCCCCGTTGTCACTCAGGGTGCCGGGGGGAAGGCGCGGTCGCGGCGCGTCGTCGAACCCAACCAGGCCGCCTTCGATGGTGGGGGCGTGACCGCCATGCAGGGGCGGCGCACCCTGTGGGCGGGGGGCGAGTTCCGGGCCTGGACGGGTGGGCGGCGCACCCTGTGGGCCGGGGGCAGCTACGCGCCGGTGCCCGAGAACAGCGTGACCTGGGGACAGGTCCGGCTCCAGCAGGCGCAGCGGCTCGCCCCGCATCTCGGCGCGGGCGTCAAGGTCGCGGTCATCGACACGGGCCTCGACCTCACCCATCCCGCCTTCGAGGGGGCGCTCGCGCCGCAGGGCGAGTGGTGGGACTTCTACGGCAACGACGCGCTGCCGCAGGACGAGGGGGCCCTCGGCATCGGCGGGTACGGGCACGGCACGAGCGTGGCGGGCATCGTGCTGCAGGTGGCGCCGAACGCGACCATCCTGCCGTTGCGCGTCCTCGGCCCGGACGGCTCCGGCGACATCCTCGGCGTGGCCAAGGCCATCGACTGGGCCGTCAAGCACGGCGCGCGCGTGATCAACCTCAGCCTGGGCAGCGACGAGCGCTCTCAGATCGTGCAGGACGCCATCGAGCGAGCGACCAGGAGCGGCGTGTTCGTGGTCGCGTCCGCCGGGAACGAGAACACGGATCCCATCACCTATCCCGCGCGCGACGCGGCCGGCAAGGGCAACGAGCGCGAGCTCAGCGTCGGCAGCGTCGACGCGCGCGACGTCAAGTCCAGCTTCTCGAACTACGGCAGCGCCCTGGAGGTGGTCGCGCCCGGCGAGGACGTGTTCGGCCCCGCGCCGCGCGACGCGAACGGCGTGCCGCAGCTCGCGGCGTGGAGCGGCACGTCGATGGCGGCCCCCATGGCGGCGGGCGGGCTCGCGCTGGCCCTCGGGGAGTCGGACAAGAAGGTGCGTGGGGATCTCGCGCAAAAGATGAGTGCGCGCGCCCACAACGTGTACGGCCTGCCCGGCAACCGCGCGTACAGGACCAAACTCGGCGTGCAGGGTCGGCTCGACCTCGAGGCTTTTTTGCGCGACGTGTTGGGGCTGGGCGACGAGAATGACGACCATAACGAGTGAGACGAGGGCCCTGGCGGTCGGGACGGCAGGCGGGTGAGATGGACGGCGGTGTGCGCGGGGACCGGCGGGCGACGCGGCTTGAATTGAGCGGCGCAGCGGGAGGGGACGCCCAGACGGGCGTGGACGCGCTCGTCGGGGCCGCCGAACAGTTGGTCGGCGCGGACGCGCCTCGCGCGGCCGAAGTGGCGCGCGAGGCACGGTCGGCCGCGCGAGGCGCGGTGTACCCGGCGGGAGAGGTGCGCGCCCTGCTCGTCCTGGGTGCCGCGCTGGCGGAACGCGGGATGCGCGATGAAGCCCGTGACGCGTTCGGGCGCGCCCGGAACGTCGCCAGGCGGGCAGGCGACCTGCCGGGCGTCATGGAGGCGCTGGGCGCGGACGGCAAGCTGATGCTGGATTATGGGGACATCGCCGCCGCCGAGGCGCAGTTTCTCGAAGCGCTCGGCCTCGCCCGCGCGCACGGGCACCTGGCCGTGCAGGCGCGGATGCTCAACCGGCTGTCGGGCGCGCGGCACACCCGCGGCGCGTATGCCGAGGCCCTCGCGGCCCTCGAGGAGGCGCTGGCCGCGCACCGCGCGCTGGGGGACCACGCCGGAGAGTCGAGCTGCCTGTGCAACATCGGGAACCTGTACGTCAGCCTGGGCCGCTACCCGGAGGCGCTGGGGGCCCTCACCGAGGCGCACGCCCTGCTGCGCGGCCGGGGGGACGACGCCCGGACCCTCAACCGCACGGTCCTCAACCTGGGCACGCTCTACCTCGACATGGGCGATGTGGACAGGGCGGTCGAGCACTTCGGGCAGGCCCTCGCCCTGGCGAGGAGCGGCGGCGACACGCTCGTCGAGGTCGTGGCCCTGCTCAACATCGGCGCGGCGCGGCAGGAGGCGGGCCAGGACGACGAGGCGCGCGCCCAGCTGCTGGGCGCGCGGGAACGCGCGCGCGCCATCGGGTACGCGCCCGGGGAGGTGTCCGCCCTCGACGGGCTGGGTCGCCTGCACGAGCGCGCGGGAGAGCTCGGGGAGGCCGTCGCGTCTCACGCGCGGGCCCTGGAGCTGGCCCGCCGGGGCGAGGACGTGGAGGGGCAACTCGACGCCCTGCACCACCTCGGCCGCCTCGCCGCGCGCCGGGACGAGCTGCCGCTGGCCCTCGCGCGCCTGGGCGAGGCGCTGAGGCTGGCCCGCGAGGTGAAGCGCAAGAAGAGCGAGTGCGAGGTGCTGCTCGCGCTCGCGGACGTCCTCGAACGTCAGGGCGACGCGGCGCAGGCCCTCGCCCTCTACCGGGAGCACCACCGCGTCGAGCGTGAACTCTTCACGGAGGAGGGCGACCGCAAGACGCGCGAGCTGACCGCCCGCTTCGACATCGAGCGCGCCCGCCAGGAGGCGGAGGCGCAGCGCGAGCGCACCGAGATCGAGCGGCGCGCCCGCGAGGGGGCCGAGCGCACCGTGCTCGAACGCACCGCCGCCCTCGAGCGCGCGCAGCTCGAGGTGGCCGCGCGGCTGGCGACCGCCGCCGAGTACCGCGACGACGCGACCGGCGAACACACTTGGCGCGTGGGGCACGGCACCGCGCGCCTGGCCGCGCACCTCGGGCTGCCCGCCGCGCAGGTGGAACTGGCGCGGGTCGCCGCGCGCCTGCACGACGTCGGCAAGATCGGGATCCCGGACGCGATCTTGCTCAAGGCGGGGCCGCTCACGCCGGGGGAGTACGACGAGATGCGCGCGCACGCCGCGCTGGGCGCGCGCCTGCTCGCGAGCGGCGAGTCGGCGCTGCTGCAGATGGCCGAGGACATCGCGTGGTCGCACCACGAGCGCTGGGACGGGCGCGGGTACCCGCGCGGCCTCGCGGGCGAGGCCATTCCGCTGATGGGGCGCATCGTGGCGGTCGCGGACGTGTTCGATGCCCTCACGCACGCGCGGCCCTACAAGGCGGCGTGGACCCGGGAGCAGGCGCTCGCGGAACTCCACCGCGGCCGCGACACACAGTTCGACCCCCGGGTGGTGGACGCCGCCCTGTGCGTGTTCGGGGCGGCGACGTACGAGGAGGACATGCGGCGTGAGCTGCGCGCGCAGCGGGAGGCGGGCGCACAGTTCCACCTCCCGGCGCTCCAAGGCCCGGGGCAGGACGTGGCGGCGCTGCGCGCGCACTACGAGCACCTGCTGGCGGAACAGACGCGCGACCTCGAGCGGGCGCGGCGGGAGGCCGAATCGACGGCGCGGCGCCTCGAACTCGCCGCCCGCACGGACGTGCTCACGAACCTTCCCAACCGCCGGGCCTTTGAGGAGGACCTGGAGCGCGCGCTCCGGGAGGCGGCCCACGGTGACAGTGTTCTGGTGCTGTCCATGGACCTCGACGGCCTCAAGGCCGTGAACGACCACCAGGGCCACGAGCGCGGCGACGACCTGCTGCGCGCCTTCGCGCGGACCCTGCAGGCGGCGCTTGGGGACCGCGGCGAGGTGTACCGCATCGGGGGCGACGAGTACGCGGCGATCCTGTCAGGCGCGGCGGACACGGGCGTGGCGATCCTGGAGGACATCGAAGCGGTGGCGGCCCGCGTGCGCGAGCAGGGTTTTCCAACGTCGGGTGTCAGCGCGGGCATCGCCGCTTTTCCGCGCGAAGCGGTGACGGCGGGCGAGCTGCTGCGCCTCAGCGACCAGCGCATGTACCGCGCCAAGGGAGGTCGCCGGGGGCAGCCCAACCTCCGGGCCCCGGCGTCGGCCCCTGAGCTGACATAGGGCATAGGGCCGCCTCACTCGGCCCGGCGCCAGGGGAGTATGTCCAGGAGGAACGACGAGCCGGGCCGCGGAGAGCGCCACCTGTCACCCTCCCAGAGCTGTCCAGCCTGCGCACCCCCATTCCGCTGACCTGACCCGGGAGGTGGCCCCTGGTGGCCCCGCGGAGGTTTCTCGTGCCGGGCCTGATGTCGGCGCCAGTGAGCTGTACACCGACCAGCACCAGGTTCACGGGCCAGGGTCCATAACGCTGGGGGAACCCCTGCACCTGCCTGTCGCCTCCGCCCCGACGCTCTACTTGCCGAGCTTCCTGACCGCCTCCTCCGCCTCCTTGAGGCTGCCGAACTCGCCCGCGAGGTAGGCCCACTCCGCGCCACCTTCTGGTTTGGAAAGCTGGGCGTTCAGCTTCCAGAACTTGGGGTCGGTGTGCTTCTCCAGGTGAATCCGGTGGATGGCCGCGGCATTCACGTAGCTGCCGTCCTCCAGCTTGATGAACTTCGCCATGCCCCAGCTTAAGCGGCTCCCCCCATGACATCAGGAGGTGAGCAGGATGAGCCCCAGCGAACAGCAGAGATGCGAAACCACTTCCTCCGCCTCCGGGAGCCAGGAGAAAACACCCTCTCCCGAACAGCGAGGGGGTGACACCCGCCGGGCATTGACCCTGTGCCCGGTTTTGGCTATGATGGCACTGTCAGGGTATGCGCTGAACACGGGATGACCGTGTGCTCTGGCACCGCCCGAAGAGGGTCCCTACCCGAGAGTGGGATAACCAAGAGGATCAGTTCCAGCTCAATTTCAAAAGCGGCGGCACACCTGAGGTGTGCCGTCGCTTTTACCTCTGCACCTTGACCGGTCTGTTCATCTGGGTGTTGTAGAGCAGGAACTCGAACTTGACCGGCTTCGTCCTGGGCCGGTTTTCCAGCCTGTCGGCGTCCCGCGGAAAAGCACTCTCCACGATCAGCCTGAGCTGCCTGCTGCCCTGCTCCTTGTAGGGTTTGAAGTACACCTCGTACTCCACCTGCTCACCCTCCCGCGACGTCACCTCGATGGTGAAGGAGTTGCCGTGTCCGGTGTGAAAGCATTTCCTGCCCATCAGGTCCCGGACCAGGGCGGGCAGTTGCCGCGACAGCTCGTAGCGCAGGGTGTCGAAGCTGCGGTAGTCGCGGTTGGTGACGTGCCGGTATTCGAGCGCGGGGTCGTCTCCAGGCTTTTTCTTCTCCGTGAAGCAGTGATGGCCGAAATGCACGAACACCCGGTACGTGACGGCGGGTTTGCCGTCCTGAGCGGGCTTGAGGTATTCGCAGGTGAAGCCGTCGAGGTGGCTGAGGTCATAGACCTGCTCCCGGTAGAGAAAGGGCGGCCATTTCGTCATTCCGGGGCAGGAGAGTGTGCCTCTCAGGGGGCGGCGGGCAGAAATCCGAAGGGAACGCCCAGCGGCGTGAGCCGCCGCCCGACCTCCTGACGACGCGCCGGGGTGCCGACGTCCCGGATCAGGAGGCGTTCGGCCCGGCCCGGATGCTCCCGGACGAACCGGGCGTAGGTCTCCGGGTCGCGCTCCCCGCTGTCCCCGATCAATGTGAACCGGGCGGTGGTGGTCCGCGCCAGAGTGTCGAGGACGCGGCTCTTGTGCTCTGCGGCGCCCTCGCGGAAGAACAGCGGCCCCTCGGGAAGCCCGCGGACATGCAGCAGGGTCCGCAGGGAGACCGTCAGCCCGTCGGGACTGTTGCTGAGGGAGATGACCGGCCCGCGCGCCGCCTGCCCGCGCAGGAGGGCGGGAACGTCCGGGAAGAGGGGCCGGGTCGTGCCGTTGGCCGTCAGGCCGCTGCGCAGCGTCCAGCCCTGCACCACTCCCGTGACGATCACCGTGTCGTCGAGGTCGGTCACCGTGAGGTGCGCCGCGCCCGGGAAGGCGGGCGGGGGAAGCTGCACGGGAGCGGCTCCCTGGACACGGACGGTGGTCGCCCCCATCGTCCCGGTGGGCAACGGGCGGGTGGCGTACCCCGGCAGGTCCGTGACCACCCGCACCGCCGGACCCCGTTCGGGCTGACAGGTCACCGGGACGCCCGGGAGCGAGCCCGGCAGCAGGCGGGCGAGGTTGCGCGGCACGTTCAGCGCCACGGGGTCGCCCGGCGCGTCGGCACGCCCGGCGACCCCGTCGTCCGCGCTGACCCGGACGCGGAGCTGCGCGGGGTCGGGGGAGTCCAGGACCGTGAGGTGCGCCGCCTGGGCGGATCACAGGAGCAGGGCAGCCAGCAGGGGTCGGGACGTCAGATGGTCGGGCACGGCTCGCCGCACGCGGAGCAGGCCCGGGAGAGCGGGGCGCGTCGCCCCAGGGGCCAGGGGTGGCGCAGGGGGCCGGGTCCCGACCGGGGTGGCAGAGGCACCCGCCGGTATACCGGCCCTTTACCCGGCGGCCCTAGGATCGCGGCATGGACTGCCCAGCCCCCTCGCTGCCCCAGGGGAAGCTCCCGTGAGCCGGACCGCACCCCGCCGCCAGACGGTTTCCTGGCGGCGCCTGCTCGGGCCCGGCCTGATCACCGGGGCGTCGGACGACGATCCCAGCGGCATCGCCACCTACTCGCAGGTCGGGGCGCAGTTCGGCTCCGGCCTGCTGTGGACGATGCTGTTCACCTTCCCCCTGATGGCCGCCACCCAGGAGATCAGCGCGCGCATCGGGCGGGTCACCGGGCGGGGGCTGGCGAGCAACCTGCGCGAGTTCGCCCCGGCTCCGCTGCTGTACGGGGTCACGGCCCTGCTGGTGGGGGCGAACGTCATCAACCTGGGGGCCGACCTGGGCGCGATGGGAGCGGCCCTGCACCTCCTGATCGGCGGGCACGCGCACCTCTACACCGCGCTCCTCGCGCTGCTGTCGGTCGCGCTGCTGGTGTTCGTGCCGTACTCCCGGTACGTGCGGGGGCTGCGGTGGCTCACCCTGGCCCTGTTCACCTACGTCGCCACGGTGTTCGTGGTGCGGGTGCCGTGGAGTGAGGCGCTGCGGGCCACCCTCCTGCCCCACCTGAGCTGGAACGCGGCCAGCCTCCAGGCCCTGGTCGCGGTGCTCGGCACCACCATCAGCCCGTACCTCTTCTTCTGGCAGGCCTCGCAGGAGGTCGAGGACTCACGGGCCGAGCCCGGGGAGACGCGGCTGCGCCACCGCCCCGACCTCGCCCCCGCGCAGTTCCGGCGCATCCGGCTCGACACCCTGGTCGGCATGGGCTTCTCGAACCTGGTGGCCTACTTCATCATCCTGACGGCCGCCGTGACGCTCCACGCCTCGGGGCAGACCCACATCGCGACGGCGGCGCAGGCGGCACAGGCCCTGCGGCCCGTGGCGGGCCGCCTCGCCTTCGCCCTCTTCGCGCTCGGGATCGTCGGGACGGGCCTGCTCGCGGTGCCGGTGCTCACGGGCTCGGCCGCCTTCGCGGTGGGCGAGGCGCTGCGCTGGCCCGTCGGCCTGGCCCGGAGGCCCCTGGAGGCCCGGGGCTTCTACCTCGTCTTGGGCGCCTCGGCCCTGCTCGGGGTGGGGCTGAACTTCACGCCGGTCGACCCCATCCGCGCGCTGGTTCTCGCGGCGGTCGTCAACGGGGTGGCGAGCGCCCCGGTGATGGCGGCGATGCTGCTGCTGGCATCGAGCCGCCGGGTGATGGGCGAGTTCGTCCTGCCGCCCGGCCTGAAGGTCCTCGGCTGGATCGCCGCCCTGGTGATGCTCACGGCGAGCGTCCTGATGCTGGCGACCCTGGGCCGGTGACGCGGGGAGGACCGGTCGCCCGTGCACCCGCCCCAGTTCCCCCGTATACCGCCGCTATACCGTTCCTATACCGCCCCGCTCCATGCTGCCGCCATGACGGATTCCCTGACTGACCTGGTGAGGCGCGCGCAGCCGGCCACCCTGCTGCGCCTGTTTCTCGGCATCCTGCTGCCCCTCATCGTGCTGGGCTTGATCGGCGAGGACGTGCTCGAAAAGGAGCGTTTCGCCTTCGAGACGCCCGCCATGCTCTGGCTGCACGGGCACGCGGGCGGGGCGCTGACCGCCTTCAGCGTCTTCATGAACTACTTCGGGGGCCCGGTCGTGATGGGCGTGGTGATCGTGCTGCTCCCCACCATCTTCTGGTTCACCCGCCACCGGCCCCAGGCGCTGTTCGCCCTGCTGGCCCTGGGCGGCGCGGCGGGCGTGCAGGCCATCATGAAGCGCATCTTCCAGCGGCCCCGCCCCGAGCTGTGGCCGCGCCTGGTGGCGGAGACGGGCGCCTCGTTCCCGAGCGGGCACAGCACCGTCGCGGCGGCGCTCGCCGTCCTGGTGGTGCTCCTGCTGTGGCACACCCGCCTGCGCTGGCCGGCCCTGGTGCTTGGCGCGGGCTACTACGCCCTGATGGCCCTCTCGCGGGTCGTGCTGGGCGTGCACTACCCCACCGACGTGCTGGCCGGCGGCCTGACCTCGCTGGTGTGGGTTCTGGGCACGTACCAGATTCTGCGCGGGCGGCTCCTGCCGCGGAATGCGGGGCGAGCATGAAGCCTCCGGAGATCGAGGACGAGGCCCGGATCGGCGGCGCGTTCCCGGACAGGTCGGCCACCGGCCACGGGCTGGACCTGTGGCCGCAGGGGGGCCACACGCCCTCCTTCCCGGCACGCGACACGGCTGAGCCCTGGAACAGCGCCCCGGCCGTGGGGGGGCGCTCCAGTCCGGTCCAGTCTTCCGTCTTCCAGGAACGGCCCTCCCCGCCGCCCCCGGCGGACCGGCGGTCCCAGACGTGGCGGCTGCCGGGTGGGTTCGTGCTTGACCCAGGGACCAGGGAGCTGTCCCGTGACGGCGCCCGGGCGGCGCTGACCCGCCGGGAATTCGCCCTGCTCGAACTGCTGGCGAGTCAACCCGGTCGCGTTTTCACGCGGGCCGAGATCATCGCGGACGTCTGGGCCGGGAAGGCCCGGGTTCAGCCCAGGGTGATCGACGTGCACGTCCGCGCCATCCGCCGCAAGACCGGGCCGCAGGTCATCGAGACGTCCCGCTGCGCCGGGTACCGGCTGGGGGCGGTCACGTGAGGTTTGGGTGGGCACGTCCGGGAGGCCGGGGCCGACTCTGGCGGGTGCGCGAACGGCTCGTGATCCTGGGGCCAGCCGAACGAACGGCGGCGGCGCTGGGTGCTGGGCGGGCAGCGGGGTGGGACTCAGGGGCCTTTCCAGTCCGTCGGGGCTGGCCTGTGGAGCGCGCGTGACTGCCACGCCTGCCCCTGAGTCGCTGTGGCCAGCCCGGGTCGCCATCCTGACCGTCCTGGGGTTGAACCTGCTGCTGGGCGAACACCTCACTCCCGGCCCGAACTGGCTGCTCCCGGCGGTCGAGACCATGTTGTTGCTGCCGCTGAGCGTCCTGCGGGGGCGTCAACGCCGACATCTCCACCTTCACGGGCAGGCGGACCGTGCCCTGAGCCGCGTGACCCGCCCGCTCGCGCTGGGCCTGACCGGGCTGCTGCACCTCGCCAACCTCACGTCGCTGGGCCTGCTGGTGGGGGACCTGCTGGGGGGCAGCGGCGCGACGGGCCGGGCGCTGCTGGCGGACGCGCTGAACCTCTGGGTCACGAACGTGCTCGTCTTCTCGCTGTGGTACTGGGAACTCGACCGGGGCGGCGCCCTGCGCAGAACCCGCCCGGGGACCTACCCCGACTTCCTCTTTCCCCAGGCCGGGACGGCGGGCCTGGCCCCCGAGGGGTGGCGGCCCGAGTACGTCGACTACCTGTTCGTGGCGTTCACGAACGCCGCCGCCTTCAGCCCGACCGACACCCTCCCGCTCACCCGGCGCGCCAAGGCGCTGATGACCTTCCAGGCGGCCACGTCGATGCTGACCGTGGTCCTGGTCGCCAGCCGCGCCGTGAACATCCTGAGGTGACCCCATGCGCAGACGGCACGTTTTGATCACCACGGCAGTTCTCGGCGCGGCTGGCCTCGCGGCCTGGATCAACCTGCCCGCCGTGGGGCGGGTGTTCGACGCGGGGGCGGACCGGGTCGCGGCCCTGCCGCCCACGGCCCCCTTCCGCCCCGGCCAGCGGGTGCTGGTCCTCGCGCCGCACCCGGACGACGAGACGCTGTGCTGCGCGGGGCTGATCCAGCAGGCCCAGGCGGCCGGGGCGCGGGTGTTCGTGGCCTGGGCGACCGCCGGGGACGGCTTCGAGTTCGACGCGGTGCTGACCCGGCGGGTGCTGGACCCCGGCCCTGCGGACATGCGCGCCCTGGGGGACACCCGGGCGGCCGAGGCGCGGCGGGCCGTGGCGCTGCTGGGCGTGCCCCCGGAACGGACCTTCATGCTCGGGTACCCGGACGGCGGGCTCTTCCGGCTCTTCACCACCCAGTACGCGGAGCCCTACACCGCGCCACACACCGCGTCGGGCGCCGTGTACGTGCGGGGCGCCCTGACACCCGGCGCGCCGTACACCGGGCGGGCGCTGGAGGCCGATCTGTCGCGGGTGCTGGGCCGGGTCCGGCCGGACCTGGTGCTCGCCCCCGCCCCGCAGGACTTCCACGCCGACCACCGCACCCTCTCCTACCTCGCCATGCGGCTCATGAGCGCGCGGGGCCAGGAGGCGAGGGTGCGCTACTGGGTGGTGCACGGCGGCCTGGAGTGGCCGCTGCCCAAGGGCCTGCACGCGGGGCTGCCGCTGACCCTGCCGCCCCTGGCGAAGACCTTGCCGTGGGCCCGGGCGGACCTGACCCCCGCCCAGGTCGCGCGCAAGCGGGCGGCGGTGGACGCCTACCGCACCCAGACACGGGTGATGGGGCGTTTCATGCACGCCTTCGTGCGGCAGAACGAACTGCTCAGCGCGGAGCCCCTGCCGGAGGAGAGGGGGGCAGATGGTCTGAAGGTGAGTCCGACTTCAAGGTAGGGAAAGCGCAGAGCAGAGACAGCCGACTTTTCTCCCCGGCATGCGGGAACAAGCCAATCAAGAGGGCAGGAGGCGTGGCGATGACCAGTGAAACGCGGGACAGCATCAACGACATCTGGGGGGAACGCACCCCGCACGGGGCCGGGCAGGCGTGGCCTGCGCGGGTGGACGAGCGGGTCTCGGAAACGCCCGAGCGCTGGGTCCGGGGGGCGTGCGTGCTGTGCTCCAACGGCTGCGGCCTCGACATCGGCGTGAAGGACGGCCGGATCGTGGGCGTCCGCGGCCTCGCTTCTGACATGACCAACAAGGGGCGCCTGGGGCCCAAGGGCCTGCACGGCTGGGAGGCGAACAACAGCGGGGACCGGCTGGTCAGGCCCCTGGTCCGCAGGGATGGGCAGTTGCGGGAGGCGAGCTGGGACGAGGCGATGAGCCTCATCGTGCGGAAGTCGCAGGAGCTCGTCGAGGAACACACGAGTGGCGCCGTCGGCTTCTACACCTCCGGGCAGCTCTTCCTGGAGGAGTACTACACCCTGGCCGTGATCGGCAAGGCCGGCCTGGGCACCCCCCACATGGACGGCAACACCCGGCTGTGTACCGCGACCGCCGCCGCCGCCCTCAAGGAGTCGTTCGGGTCGGACGGCCAGCCGGGCTCGTACGAGGACCTCGACGTGACGGACTGCGTGATGCACGTCGGGCACAACGTCGCCTCGCAGCAGACGGTCCTGTGGACGCGCATCCTCGACCGTCTCGCCGGGCCGAATCCGCCGAAAATCATCGTCATTGACCCCCGCAGGACCTTCACGGCGGAGCAAGCGACCGTGCATCTCGCGCCGAAGGTCGGCACGAACGTCGCCGTGCTCAACGGGCTGCTGCACCTGATCATCCAGGCGGGCAAGACCGACCCGGCCTTTCTGCAAGCACACACGGTCGGGTACGAGAACCTGAACAGGGTCGTCGAGAAGTACACGCCGGAGTACGTCGAGGAACTGTCGGGTGTGCCTGCCGCCGACCTGCGCGCCGCCGGGGAGATTCTGGCGAACACGAAAACGCTCGTCTCCACCGTCCTCCAGGGCGTGTACCAGTCCATGCAGGCGACCGCCGCCGCCGTGCAGGTGAACAACATCCACCTGATCCGGGGCCTGATCGGCAAGCCCGGCAGCGGCATCCTCCAGATGAATGGGCAACCCACCGCGCAAAACACGCGGGAGACCGGCGCGGACGGCGACCTGCCGGGCTTCCGCAACTGGGGCAACCCTGAGCACATTGGGCAACTGGCGAAGCTCTGGAACGTCCCCTTCAACAAGATTCCGCACTGGAGTCCCCCGACCCACGCCATGCAGATCTGGCGCTACTGCGAGCAGGGCTCGATCAAGATGCTGTGGATCAGCGCGACGAACCCGGCCGTGTCCCTGCCGGACCTCGGGCGCATCCGCCGCATCCTCCAGAAAGAAGACCTGTTCGTGATCGTGCAGGACGCCTTTCTCACCGAGACCGCCCGGTACGCCGATGTGGTGTTGCCGGCCGCTATCTGGGGCGAGAAGACCGGCACCTTCACCAACGTCAGCCGTACGGTCCACATCTCGTGCAAGGCGGTCGAGCCGCCCGGCGAGGCCAGGAGCGACCTCGACATCTTCCTCGACTACGCGCGGCGCATGGACTTCCGAGATCAGGACGGGCAGCCCCTGGTCAAGTGGCACGACCCCGAGAGCGCCTTCGAGGCCTGGAAGGAATGCACCCGCGGGCGGCCCTGCGACTACACCGGCCTCACCTACGAAAAGCTTTTGGCGGGCAGCGGCATTCCCTGGCCGGTCAACGAGGGGCACCCGGACGGCACTGTGCGGCTGTACACCGACTTCGTGTTTCCCACCCATGCGGACGACGCCGAAACCTATGGGCAGGACTTCGACACGGGCGCGAGCGTCACCCCCGAGGAATACAAGGCGAACGATCCTCAGGGCCGGGCGCTGATCAAGGCGACCGACTACCGTGAGCCGCACGAGGTGCCCGACGAGGACTATCCGCTGTGGCTCACGACCGGGCGGCAGGTGTACCACTTCCACACGAGGACGAAGACCGGGCGGTCCAGCGCCTTGAATGCTGCGGCTCCCGACGCCTTCGTGCAGCTTTCCCCCGAGGACGCCGCGAGGTACGGCATCAAGGAAGGCGACTGGGTGCTGGTGGAGTCCCGGCGGGGCCTGGTGATCGAGCGCGCCCGACTCGGCAACACCGAACCCGGTCTGGTGTTCATTCCCTGGCACTACGGCTCCTGGGACGACCCCAGCCGCCCGCGCGCCGCCAACGAACTGACCCTCACGGAGTGGGACCCGGTGAGCAAGCAGCCGCACTTCAAGTACGCCGCCGTGCGGATCAGCCGGTACGCCGCAGACGCGCTCCCGACCCCCGGACTGTTGGGGCGCGCGGTGGAGGTGGCGCGGCACCTGGTCTCGGGGGAGAAGGAGCGCACCTCTTTCGCCTCCGAGTCCGGGGTCCCGCAGCCCAAGACCACGCAAAGGGTGGATGGTTGACATGCACGTCGGAAACTACCTGGGCCTGGTCCACGGGAGCGAGCAGCACCTGGTGGACGCTCTGAAAAAAGTCGCCGAACACCACGGGGACGAGCCGGACATTGAGGAGACGTGCCGGCTCCTCGCCTCGTGGTCCGAAAAGCATCTCGAACACCTGGGACTCCTGGTGCAGAAGTACGGGGAGAGCAAGAACCTTGAACCCGCCAACATGGAAAAGGCGCTGTTCCACGGGCCACAGAAGGGCAGCCTGGCGCTGCTGCGCGACCTGCACGATCTGTGGCTGCTGGCGAACGAGGTGCAGCTCTGCTGGACCGTGCTGGAACAGGCCGCCCAGGCGCTGCGCGACGATGAACTGGAGCGGGTCTGCCAGGAGTGCGGCCGGGAAACCAAGCGCCAGATCGCCTTCTTTCTGACGCGCATCAAGCAGGCCGCGCCGCAAGCCCTGGTGGTCGCCTGACCATGCCAGACCCGAATTCAGGAGGGCGAAGACTCTTCAGCCGAGGGTCCATCCCGGATGAGGCAGCGCTGGTCGTGGAAGAAAGAACCCGCCCAGATCGAGGAACGTTCCGTCACCGTGATGGCCGGGGTGCTGCTGATCGCGCTCCTCGGGGAAGTTCTGCGGCGTCTTCTCCTCAGACAGCAGGTGGGAGGTCCACCTTGATCTATTTCATGTTCGCGACCGGTATCGAGAACTCGTACCCCACCATCCAGGGCGGCCGGGTCCGGATGGACGAGATGGAGAAGTGCCGCCACTACGAGTTCTGGAAGAAGGACTTCGACCTCGTGCGCGAACTCGGGATCGAGTACCTGCGCTACGGCCCGCCGCTGCACCGGACCTGGCTGGGCCCCGACCGCTACGACTGGAGCTTCGCGGACGAGACCTACGCCGAGCTGCGGCGCCGGGACATCGTTCCCATCACCGACCTGTGCCACTTCGGGGTGCCCGACTGGATCGGGAACTTCCAGAACCCGGACTTCCCGGGGCAGTTCGCCCGCTACGCCCGCGCCTTCGCCCTGCGTTATCCCTGGGTGCAGCTCTACACCCCGGTGAACGAGATGTACATCTGCGCCCTCTTCTCGGCCAAGTACGGCTGGTGGAACGAGCAGATGACCACGGACACGGCCTTCGTGACGGCCCTGAAGCACATCGTGAGGGCGAACGTACTCGCCATGCAGGCCATCCTGGAGGTGCGCGCGGACGCCATCTTCATCCAGAGCGAGTCCACGGAATACTTCCACGCCGAGAACCCGTCCGCCATCCGCCCCGCCGAGATCATGAACGAGGTCCGCTTCCTGTCGCTCGATCTCAACTACGGTCACCGGGTCGGCTCGGAGATGTACGAGTACCTCATGGATCACGGCATGACGCGGGGGGAGTACCACTTCTTCCTGAACGAGACCCGCAAGCACCACTGCATCATGGGCAACGACTACTACGTGACGAACGAGCATCTGGTACATCCGGACGGAAGGACCGAGTGGGCGGGCGAGGTCTACGGCTACTCGGTGATCACCAACCAGTACTACGCCCGCTACGGCCTGCCGGTGATGCACACCGAGACGAACCTGGGCCAGGGGCCGAACGGCGACGAGGCCGTGAAATGGCTGCGCAAGGAGTGGGCGAACGTGCTGCGGGTGCGCAACGACGGGCTGCCCATCGTGGGCTTCACCTGGTACTCGCTGACCGACCAGGTGGACTGGGACACGGCGCTGCGCGAGAACAACGGGCGGGTCAATCCCCTCGGGCTCTACGACCTGGACCGCAACATCCGCCCGGTGGGGCAGGCGTACCGGGACCTGATCGCCCAGTGGCGCGACGTGCTCCCCACCCAGAGCGTCGTCCTCGCCCTGCCGATCTTCCCGCCCAGCCAGCAGCAGGAACCCGTGCTGCGCCGGGTGGAGAGCGGCGCCCGGGAGCGCGAGCGCCGTTCCCGCGCGGCGTCGGCCAAACTGATCGACCCCAACCTCGAAGGAGACGGAACATGAGCCGGTTCGAGAACAAGACCGTGATCGTCACGGGCGCCGCCAGCGGCATCGGCCTGGCCACCGCCACCCGCTTCGGGCAGGAGGGGGCGCGTGTCGTGATCGCCGACCTGCACGGCGACCAGGCGCAGAAGGCCGCCGAGGAGGTCAGGGCGACGGGGGCACTGGACGCCCTGGGGGTGGCCTGTGACGTTTCGAAGGCCGACCAGGTGCAGGGCTGCGTGGGGCAGGCGCTGGGGAGGTTCGGCACCCTCG
>NZ_PNOR01000009.1:65000-123673 GCF_002869765.1 Deinococcus planocerae
ACCATGCTGGAACGGGGGGACCGGGCTGGGCCTGGGGTGGAGTCAGTGGAGTCCGGGCCCGGAGCGCGCCGTCCGGTCAACGGGAAGCCGCCGAACGGGCCCAGGCGAGGGCGTCCTGCACCCCGCGCGGGGTGTGCCCCTGCGCGGCGTAGAGCTTCGCGGCGGCGAGGTACTGCGCGCGGGCGGCCCCGGGGCGGCCCTGCTTGCGGTACACGTGGCCGAGCACGTACGCCGCCAGGGCGTTGTGCGGGTTCTCCCGCAACGCGGCCTGGAGCCACCGCTCGCTGCCTTGCAGCCCCGCCGGGGTGGCCCGCCCGACCCCGGTGCCCAGCAGGCCGCCGGGAGCCCGCTCGCCCCGGTAGTAGTCGAACTGCGAGCGCAGGTAGGCGAGGTCGAGGGCCGACACCCCAGAGAGCGCCACCGGCCCGCCGCCGTCGGCCTGCCGGTAGCCCGTAATGGTCTGCTCCGCCCCGTACCGGGGGACCAGGAAGCGGTACCCCCCGTCCGCCCAGGTCAGCAGCCCCTGGTGCTCCACGAAGGGCGTCGGGTCGCTCGCGTCGATCAGGAGGTCCCCGTGGCCGGACGGCAGGCGCAGCGTGGCCGTGACGTGCCCGAGGTTCGTCTCCTGACCGCTGAGGTTGCGCCAGACCATGACCGCGCCGGCCTGGAGCCCCGCCTCCTGCAACAGCCCGGTGATCAAGACGCTCTGGAGCAGGCACTGCCGCTCGCCGGACCGCGCCGCGCCCGCGAACTCGAAGCCGCGTTCCAGGCTGAAGCGCGGCAGGGCGGCCTTCACGAAGCGGTGCGCCCAGGCGGCGGTGTCCCGGGCCAGCCGGTCGCGCTCCGCACCCGTCGCCAGGAGGAGTTGGGCGCGCCGACGCTTCAGGGCCCGGCCCAGGGAGGGTTCACCCAGAAGCAGCACGCCCTGGCGCCGGTAGGCGTCGGCGAGCCAGGTCGTGAACGAGCCGGAGAGCCCGGCCCGGCGGTAGGACTCCGCGCCGAGCGTCTGGAAGGCCCCGGAGGTCAGCGGGAGGCTGGCAGGGGCGGCCAGCGCGGCGGGGGCCAGGGCGAGCAACAGGGCGAGGGAACGGAGACGGGACATGTCGACCTCCAGGACAGGGGCGGGTGGCTCAGAGTTTCCTGATCAGCCCGCGCCGGGCCAGCCAGGCGAGGCCCAGCCACACGGCGAGGACGTAACCCAGGGTGTAGGTCCAGCCTCCCCAGAATCCGCCGAACTGCCCGCGGGCGAGGGTCAGCAGGGCGCCCTGCATGGGCTGGGGGGTCCCCGCCCAGGGGACCGTGAGGCCCTGCAAGACCCAGACCTTGACGAGGATGGGCAGCACATAGGCCGCGAGGGCATTGCGCCCGGGAACGGTGAGGGGCGCGAGCAGCCGCGCGCCCCCCGGCAGGCGACCGGCGTCGCCGATCAGGAACATCGCCAGCAGCCCGAGGGTCCCGAGCCCCGCGGCGTACAGCAGGTAGGGCGGCGTCCACAGCGCCTTGCTCAGGGGCAACGCACCGCTGGCGGCCCAGGCGTACCCGGCGGCGCTCCAGGCCAGGCCCAGCCCCAGGAGCGTGGCGGGGGCACTCGCCCGCCTCGCTTGCAGGGGCCGCGCGGCGAGGCTGCCCAGCAGCACCAGGGCGGTCGTCGGCACGACGGACGGCAGCCCCCGCAGCCCCAGCGGCGTGAGCCAGGCATTCACGGCCTGCACGGGGTGGGCGGTCTCTCCCAGGACGCCCCGCCCGGCCGCGTGGGGCACCCAGAGCAGGAAGGCGGCGTACGCGCCCAGCAGGACGGCGGCGGCCAGGGCCTGCCAGCGGACCCGCCAGCCCTCCAGCAGCGCCGCCAGGAGGGTGGACAGGGCGATCAGTTGCAACACGCCCAGGCCCAGCATGAAGCGCCCCGTGGTCACGCTGGTCAGGAACGCCCCCACGAGGGAGAGCAGGGCCGCGCGGCCCGCCAGCCGCCGGACGCGCGCGAACCCGGTCAGATTCACCCGGCGCATGGCCGCGCCGGCGAACGGCAGGGCGGCACCGGCGCAGAAGAGGAACCAGGGAAACACCAGGTCGGTGAGGGTCACCCCGCCGAACGGCGCGTGCTGGAGTTGCGCGGGCGTCTGGCCCCCCAGGGCGACGTTGTTGGCGAGCAGCATCAGGAGGACGGTGAGACCTCGCCAGGCGTCGAGGGCCAGCAGCCGGGAGGAGCGCGCCGTGGCCGGGAGGTCCGGGGACGGCGCTGGACAGGCCGTCCGGGTGGCCCAGGACATCGGTCGCATGGGTCCAGTGTTCACCCTGACCGTTACATCGGGGTATAGCCGCGGGGCAAGGGGTGGAACGGACCCTGACCCTCCGGGGACGCAGGAGGGGACGCCCGCCTGGGGAGAGACGACAGGCGGTCTGTGGGACAGGTCCTTCCGGTCGTCCTGCCCCGGTGCCGGGGCGGGGAACGCGTCCCGGCTGACGTCGCCTGCTCCCCCTGGACGGCGGTGTTCCCCGCCCGCGGCGTGCCCGCAACCCACGGACCCTCCGGGCGCCGCCCTCAGGGCCCTCCCTGGTACAGGCGGCTGGGGTAGTAGTACCTCGCCAGCAGCAGCTTCCCGAGGGCGGCCAGGGGGACGGCCACCAGCGCCCCCACCAGGCCCAGCAGATGCAGCCCCACTAGGATGCTCAGGGCGACGGTGACGGGGTGGAGGTTGGTGGACCGGCCGAGGATCAGGGGCGAGAGCAGGTGCCCTTCGAGCTGGTTGCCGAGCAGGAAGAGCCCCACGACCAGCGCGAGCTTGAGCCACCCCAGCGGCGCGGCGAGCAGCAGCGCGGGGACGAGCGCGATCACCACCCCCAGGTACGGCACCAGGTTGAAGACCCCCGCCAGGAAGCCCAGCGCGAGCGCGGACGGCACGCCGATCAACGCGAGGCCCAGGGCGACCAGGGTCCCGATGGCGAGGGCGATCACCACCTGCCCGCGCACGTACCCGCCCACCGATTGCTCCACCCCGCGCGACAGGTCGAGCGCCAGCGGCTGCCACGGGCGCGGCAGCAGGCCCAGCAGGGTGTGGCCGATCTTCTCGTAGTCCTGCATCATGTACACGCTCAGGATCAGGACGGCCACGCTCTGCGCCAGGGTGTTCGCCACCCCGAAGAGCCTTCCCAGCAGCGGGCCGCCCGGGGCGAGCAGGCCTTGCAGGAACGGCAGCGCGTCCCGCGACAGCATGGCCGTGCTGCTGTTGATCAGGGTGGTGAGCTGGGCGCGCAGCCCGGCGGTCCAGGGCAGGTTCGGGCGTGCGGCCAGCCAGCCGTCCACGAAGCGGCTGACATCCTGGGCGACCGCCGGCAGGCGCCCCGCAAGGTCGATGAGCTGCGTCCCGACGGCCACCAGGAGCGAGGAGGCCAGCGCCGCGAGCGCGAGCGCGATCAGGAGCACCACGCCGATGCCCACGCCACGCCGCAGGCGCCGGCGCTCCAGCCAGGTCAGCAGCGGGTGGGAGAGATAGGCGATCAGGTAGGCGGTCAGGCCCACCGTGAGCACGGGCGCCAGGTCGCGGGCCAGCCAGAGCGCCAGGGCGATCAGGCCGAAAAACACGGGCGCGCGCACGTAGGGATTGCGCCACACGAGCGCGAAAGCGTTGCCGGACAAGGGTGAGCCTCCTTCAGGGGCAGTGCGTTGGCCTGGGCCGCCGATCATCGGGTCGAGCCGTGCGGAGGAGCGCAGGAGCCACGAAGACTCAACACCGCGTCGGCGGCCCCCTCCTGCCCTGCCAGCCAGCGGTCCCGCGCCATCCGGCAGACGGCCTGTTCAGCGGGCCGGAGCGCAGGGGAACGGGGATGTCCCCGGATGATCCGGACGCGAGCCGAACCGACCCTGCGGCGGCCATGCCCTGGGGTCAGACGGGTCTTCGGTGTCCCGGGGCCGCTCCCCCGTCACGGAAGACGCGTCCTCTCTACGCCCGGAAGGTAAAGGGAGGGTAGAGCGAGGTCCTGCGCGCCCGCCCCAGGCCCGGGGTTGAAGCCTGTTCGTCGGTGTGAGGCTCCCGGCGGACGTGTGGTGCGCGAGAGCGGGGGAGGCCGGGTCGTCCCTGCCCGGGACGAGGCGCCGGGCCCCGGGAGCTCCCATGCGAGACGTTGCCCGGCCACGCCGTCGTGAGGCGACCGCCTCCTCTTGGGGTCTCGGTTCTCCCCTCAGTGGGGCAGCCTGGTCTGCAGGGCGCCGTACGCCCAGGTGCCCAGCAGGGCGAACAGGAGCACGACCAGCATAGGCCAGACTCCGGCGCCCAGCAGCGTGAAGATCGGACCCGGGCACACGCCCGCCAGTCCCCACCCCACCCCGAAGGTCAGGCCGCCGAACACGTAGCGGCGCCAGCCCTTTTCCTTGTCCGTGACGCGGATGGTCTGCCCGTCCCGGCTTTTCACACCGCTGCGCCGCAGCATGGCGGTCGTCACCAGTCCGGTGAGGACCGCCGAGCCGATCAGGCCGAACATGTGGAACGACTCGAAGCGAAACATCTCCTGGATGCGGTACCAGCTCGCCGCCTCGGACTTGACGAGGACGATGCCGAAGGACAGGCCCACGAGCAGGTAGGCCAGCAGGCCGGTGGCCGTGCGGGCGGAGGAAGAGGGCTCGGCGTGCACGCCGGGAATGTGGGGGCTGGGGTTGCTGGTCACCGGATCACCGTCAGGAAGAGGGGCAGGAGGAGGTTCGCGCTGAGGATGCCGCCCGCGAAGAAGGACACGGTGGCGATGAGCGAGGGGCCTTGCAGGGTGGCGAGACCGGTGATGGCGTGCCCGGAGGTGCAACCGCCCCCGTAGCGGGTGCCGAAGCCCACCAGCAGGCCAGAGACGGCCAGCAGCAGCCACACGCCCGGGTTGCCCGGGTCGGCCAGTTCGGCGGGAACGAGGCCGGGACGGACCTGCACGCCCAGCTCCTGGATGGACCGCACCCCGGCGGCACTCAGCCGGGCAGGCTCAGGATTGGCGAGCAGCACACCGGCCACGAAGCCGCCCAGCACCAGGCCGGCGGCGAACATCAGGTTCCACTTCTCGGCCCGCCAGTTGTATTTGAAGAAGCCGGGTTTGGCGCGGTCAGGCAGCAGGATCGCGCAGGCGTGGCGCAGGTTGGAGGAGATGCCAAAAGGTTTGTTGCCCAGCCACAGCAGCAGCGGCACGGTCAGGCCGATCAGGGGGCCACCCACGTACCAGGGCCAGGGCGAGCGCAGGAAGTCGAGCAGTTCAGTCATGGGAACAAGCACCTCGGGGAGGAATGGAACAGGAGCGGCGGAAGGTCAAGCCGCGAACAGGTGGGGCACGTTCGCGGCCAGGTCAGGGAAAGCTTCAGTGCCGCAGTTGCGCCTCGGCTGTGGGAGACGGATGGAGGACTTTGGGCACGTTGGTGGCGAGGACGTACACGCCCATCACGACCAGGAAGGCGGCGAAACCCCTCCGCAGGCCCTCGTTGGACACCTTCCGACCCACCCGGGCGCCCAGGAAGCTGCCGAGAATGCCGATCACCGCGAAGATCAGGATCAGGGACCAGTTCATGGACAGGTTCTGTTCCCCCAGGACGTGCACGTACTTGTAAAAGCCCACAAAGCTCTTGGCGGCGATGATCAGCAGACTGGTCCCCACGGCGAGGCTCATGGGCAGGCCACCCAGCAGCACCAGGGCGGGAATGATCAGGAATCCGCCCCCCACCCCCACCAGGCCGGTCAGGACACCGACCACCAGGCCTTCCGCGCCGATCTTCAGCGGGGAACGCTTGTGGTTCGTGGCCGCCTCCGGCTGCGCTCCGCCGGGGCGGAACATCATGATCGCCGCGAGCAGCATCACGACGGCGAAGAGCATCAGTTGCGCCACGCCCGAGAGGTAGACGCTCAGGGCCGCGCCCAGGTACGTGCCCGCCACGCCGGGGATCCCGAACCACAGGACCGACCGCCAGTCGATCTGCCGTTTCAGGGCGTAGGGAATCGCGCCGAACAGGCTGATCGCGCCCACGATGGCGAGGCTCTCCGCGATCGCCAGCTTCTCCGGTTCGTTCACCAGGTAGACCAGCACGGGGACCGTGAGGATGGAGCCACCGGAGCCCAGCAGGCCGAGCGAAAGCCCGATCAGCGCGGCGCCGATCCAGGCGAGGATCATGGCTGCTCGCCCCGGTTCAGGTCATGGCCCCCGCGCATCCACGCGGCCGTGCCGCCGGAGAGGTTCATCAGGCCGGTCCTGCCCTGGGAGGCGAGGTGGGCCGCCGCCTGCGAGGAGCGGTTGCCGCTGGCGCAGATCAGGACCGTGTGCGGCCCGATCTCGTCCTCACGGCCGTCGAGTTCGCTGAGGGGCAGGTTCACGGCGCCGGGAATGTGCCCGGCGAGGTACTCCTCGCGTTCCCGCACGTCGATGAGCCGCGCGCCCTCACGCTTCTTGGCTTCCAGCTCGCTGGTGAAGATGTCCTGGTAGGTCATGGGTGGGTCCTTTCAGCAGGAGCGGAGGCGGTGGAATGCCGCCTCCGCTGGGCAGGGGTTACGCGGGTCGGGTTTCCTGCTGCGCCTTTGCCCAGGCGTCGTAGCCCCCGGCAAGCTCGGCCACGTCGAAGCCTTCGGTTCGCAGCAGGCTGGCGGCGGCGGCGCTGCGGGCGCCACCCTGGCAATGCACGACGATCTCGCGGTCATGTGGCAGGTCGTCCAGGCGCCAGGGCAGGCGACCGGCGTGCAGTTGCAGGCTGCCGGGGATGGCTCCTTCCTCGTGCTCGGTCTTCTGCCGCACATCCAGAATCAGCGCGTCTGCGTGCTGCGGCAGTTCCGCAACGGGGATGGGCCGGGCAGGCGCCGTGTCCAGGCCCTCGGCGGCGATGACGTACCCGACCACGTGGTCGATCCCCACCATCCACAGCCTGCGGCGCAGCGTCTCGGCTCGCCCGGCGGGGGCCAGCAGGATGAACTCGCGTTCCGGCCTCAGCAGCCAGCCCGCCCAGGTCTCAAAGGTGTTCCCGTCAGGGAGGTTCACGCTGTGCGCGGGCGCGGCGGCCTGGTGCTCCTCCTTCTTGCGGGTGTCGATCAGGCGGGCACCGGCGGCCAGACGGCGGCGCACCTCGTCCACCTTCAGTTCTGCCAGGGGCTTCACCTCGCCCAGCAGGGCGGGGCCGTCACGGTTCTCGGTCTTCATGCGCCCGTAGTACAGGGGCGCGTCGGGCTGCCCGGAGAGCAGTTCCCGTGTGAAGGCTTCCTCGTCACCCCGTTCGACCAGCTTGCCCCACCAGCTCAGGGCTCGCTCGTAGCCGACGGTGGTGGTGGGCACAGCCCCCAGCGCCTTGCCGCACGCGCTGCCCGAACCGTGACCAGGCCACACCTGCACGAAGTCGGGCAGGGTCAGGAACTTGTCGCGCAGGCTGGCAAACAGTTGCCTCGCGCCGACGAAACGGGTGTCCTGACCGCCCGCCGCCTCGTCCAGCAGGTCGGGGCGGCCCAGGTCCCCGACGAACACGAAGTCACCGGTCAGGATCATGCTGGGGGTATCACCCCGTGGCATGTCGGTCACCAGGAAGCTCAGGTGCTCGGGAGTATGCCCGGGGGTATGCAGGGCCTGGATGCGAATGTTGCCGACCGTGAAGGTGTCGCCGTCACGCAGTTTCGTCTGGTGGCCGTCGTCGTAGGTGTACCGCCAGCCCTCGCCGCCCTCGTCGGAAAGCAGGAGCCGGGCGCCCGTGGCCTTCGCCAGTTCTCGGCTGCCGGAGAGATAGTCGGCGTGGATGTGCGTTTCGGTGACGTGGGTGACCCGCAGTTTCTGGCTCTGCGCCTCTTCCAGGTACGGCGTGATGTCCCGGACGGGGTCGACCACCAGGCATTCGCCGGTCTGCTGGCAGCCGATCAGGTAGGAGGCCTGGGCGAGATCCGTGTCGTAGAAGCGTTGGAGGTACATGCCCGGAGCGTATACCCCCTCCCCCTATTCTGTCAAATACCCCCGGGGGTATAATGGGGCCATGACCGCACCCGTGCCCGTCAGCGACCGTGAAGCCGAGAAGACGAAGATCCTCAACCGCCTGCGCCGCCTGGAGGGCCAGATCCGGGGCCTTCAGCGGATGGTCGAGGAGGAGAAGAACTGCGTGGAGGTCATGACCCTCTATGCCAGCGCCAAGAGCGCGTTCGAGTCCACCGGGGACGTGATTCTGGAAACCTACGTCGAGGTGTGCCGCGCGCGCGGGGTCGAGCCCGCCGAACTGGTGAGGCTCCTCCGGCTGGCCCGCTGAAGATCGCGGCCACGGGAACCCTGGGGACCGGGCTCGACCGCGTGGTCGCCCTCCGGCGTTCCCCCAACGGCGAGGTTGGGGGGCTCAGGCCGGTCGCCGTGTTGGACAGGCGCCGCCGTCATGTCCGGGTGCTATACGGCGCCTTTACCATCGGGACTCATGCTCGGTTCATGGCCGTCCCGCTCCCCCCGCGTTCTTCGACCTGCTCCGCTCACCCTCCTGGGCCCCTCGCCGCCGGGGGGCCCGGGCCCCGGCCCGGCTCACAGGTGCGGCGCAGGGCCGGGGCCTGGCTGGCCGCGAGGCGGCGCCGCCTCCCGAACCTCCTGCTTGAACCCGCCGATCTGCACGGCGCGCTGGCCGTGTCCGGGGTGCTGAGCGTCCTGGGCCTGCTCGCCACCGCCGCCGCGTTCGTGCTGACGGCCCGCGTGATCGCCGCCGGGCTGTTGCAGGGGCACTCGCCCGGGGTGGGCACCCTCCTGACCGTCGCGGCGCTGCTGCTGGCGCGCGCCGGGGCAGGCGCGGTCCGAGAACACCTGGGGACCCGGCTCGCGGCCCGCCTGGTCGGGACCTGGCGCACGCGGCTGAGCGAGGCCGCCCTGAGGCTCGGCCCGGTCGCGCTCGCGGACACGCGGGGCGCGGACCTCGCCACGCTCGACCTGGACCTCGTCGCGCGGTTGACGCCCTACTACGCGCGGTACCTGCCGGGCGCCGTGCACGCGGCCCTCGCCTTCGCGGTGGTCCTGGGCGTCACCGTGTGGCTCGATCCCGCCACGGCGGGCGTGCTGCTCGTCACCGGGCCGCTTACGGTGGTGTTCCTGGCGCTGGTGGGGCTCGCCACGGGCGCTGCCACCGAGCGGCAGTGGCTCGCTCACACCCGCCTCTCCGCGCGGCTGCTGACCCTGGTCCGTCACCTGCCCCCCCTGCACGCCTTCGGCGCGGTCGCGCCCTACCGCGACGTCCTGGCCCGCTCGGCCCGCCAGCACCGTGAGGCCACCCTGGGCGTGCTGCGAGTCGCGTTCCTGAGCGGTTTCGTGATGGACTTCGCCGCGACCCTCGCCACCGCCCTGGTGGCCGTGTGGATCGGCGTGCGGCTGTTCGGCGGAAGTGCCGAGCTCGCCCCCACCCTCACGGCCCTGATGCTCGTCCCGGAGTTCTTCGGCCCGCTGCGGCAACTCGGCACGGACCGGCACGCGGCGCTGGATGCCGAGCCCGTCGCCGCCCGGTTGCAGGACCTGCTCACCCGGCCGGTGGCGCCCTCCGGGGAAGGGACGGTCCCGGCTGGCGTCCCCCACCTGAGCCTGAGCCTCGCGCGGGCGGACCTGCCCACGCCGACCGCGCCGGTGAGCGTGGAACTCCCGCCGGGCACCCTCGCCGCGCTGCGCGGTCCCAGCGGCAGCGGCAAGACCACGCTGCTGCACGCCCTGCGCAAGCACGTCCCGCACCTGGGGAGCATCCGGGTGGACGGCACGCCGCTCGACGACCTCGGCGCCACCTGGCAGGCCCGGGTGGCGTTCGTTCCCCAGCACCCGCGCCTGATCGCGGGCAGCGCGCGGGACAACCTGCGCCTCGCCGCCCCCGACGCCGGTGACGCCGACCTGGAGCGCGCCTGCGAGGCGGTGGGCCTGGGCGACGTGCTGCGCGCGCTGCCCTCCGGGTTCGACACGCCGCTCGGCGAGGGCGGCGCGCTGCTCTCGGGCGGCGAGACCGCGCGCCTCGCCCTGGCCCGCGCCCTGCTCTCCGGCGCCGACGTGATCCTGCTCGACGAGGTGAGCGCGCACCTCGATCCGGAGAGCGAGGCGGAACTGCACGCGGTGATCGAACGCGCCTTTGCCGGGCGGACGGTGCTGCTCGCCACCCACCGCGCAGTCCCGCCCGGCTGGCGGGAGATTTCCCTGGGCGCGCCCGCGTCCCCGGCGGTGGCCGCGTGAGGGGCGCGCTGGCGCTCGGGGTCCTGACCGCCCTGGCCGGGGTCGGGCTGGCGGCCAGTTCGGGCCTGCTGATCTCCCGGGCCGCCCTGCGCCCCGAGGTGTTCCTGAGCCTGCTCCTGCTCGTGACCACCGTGCGCGCCCTGGGGCTGGGCCGCGCCGCCCTGCGCTACGCCGAGCGCCTCGCCGGGCACGCGGCGGCCCTGGCGGGCGGGGAGCGGGTGCGGCTGCGGCTGTTCGACACGCTGGCCCGCTTCGGGCGTGATCTGCTGGCCTACGAGCGCGGCGGCGACCTGCTCGCCCGCTCGGGTGCCGATGTCGACGCCCGGCAGTTCTTCACCCTGCGGGTCAGCCTGCCGCTGGGGGCCTTTCTGGGCGTGCTGGTCGCCCTGGGCGGCTGGCTTGCGTGGCTGGACCTGGGTCTGGCGCTGCTCGCGCTGCTCCCCCTGCTGGGGGCGGCCCTGGTGGTGCTGCATGGGCGGGACCGCGCCGCGCTGCTTACCCGGGAGGACGCCTGCCTGACGCGCGAGCACGCGGCCCGGCTGCTCGACGCCCTCTCGGCCAGCGGGGATGGCGGCGGGAGCCACCACGGCCCCGAACTCGCGCGCCTCACGGCCCGGCTCGAACGCGTCGCGCTGGACGCCGGGCGCCTGGCGTGGCGGGTCACCCTGGCCCGCGAGATGGGCTTCGCGGTCGCGGTGAGCGGCGTCCTGTGGCGGGGCGCGGCGCTCGTGCAGGCGGGCTACCTGAACGGCGCGCTGCTGGCGGCGGTGGTGCTGGGGGTCGCCGCCGCCTTCGACGCCGCGGGCCCCCTGGCCGCCGTGCCGCTGGCCCACGCCGCCGACGTGGCCGCCAGGGAGCGCACGGCCGCGCTGGAGGCGCTCACGCCGGGCGTAGTCGGTCCGCCCATGCCGAGGGCCGTCCCGCCCGGACCGCTCTCGTTCGAGGTCCGGGGCGTCACCGTCCGGCGCCACGGGCGGACCGTGCTGGATGACGTGTTGCTGCGCCTGCGTGCCGGGGAAAGCCTGGGCGTCTCGGGGCCCAGCGGCGGCGGCAAGACCACCCTGATCCGGCTCCTGACCCGGGACCTCGACCCGGACGCGGGGCGGGTCACCCTGAACGGGGCGGACCTGCGCGACCTCGACCTCGCCGCGTTGCGCGCCCGGATCAGCCTGCACGAGCAGGACGCGCCGCTGCTCGACGGCACCCTGCGCGAGAACCTGCGGCTGGGCGACCACCACGCCACGGACCACCGGCTGCGCGGCCTGCTGGACGACCTCGGGCTCACTCACCTGGATTTGGACACCTGGGTGGGCGAGGGGGGCACCCGGCTCTCGGGCGGCGAGCGGGCCCGGGTGAGCCTCGCCCGCGCGCTGCTGGGGCCGGGCGACCTGCTGCTGCTCGATGAGCCCACCGCCCACCTCGACGCCGCCACCGAGGCGCGCGTGCTGCGGGTCATCGGGCGCGAGCGCGCCGGACGGGCCCTGTTGATCGTCACCCACCGGGCCGCGCCCCTCGCCCTGACCGGGCGTCACCTCACGCTACGCGGCGGACACCTGCACGGCGCGGCGTCCGTTCCCGAAAGGACCGCCGTATGAACGAGCTTTTCGGCTTTTCCACGCTGGACCTCTCGCGCTTTCAGTTCGCGACGACCAGCATCTTCCACTACTTCTTCGTGCCCTTCACGGTGGGCTTCGCGCTAATCATCGCCGTCCTCCAGACGCTGGCCTACCGCAGCCACGACCCCAAACTGGAAAACCTCACCCGCTTTTTCGGACACCTGTTCTTCATCAACTTCGCGGTGGGCGTGGTGACGGGCATCGTGCAGGAGTTCCAGTTCGGAATGAACTGGCAGGGCTTTTCCAACTTCGTGGGCAACATCTTCGGCGTGCCGCTCGCGCTGGAGGTGCTGATGGCCTTTTTCCTGGAGAGCACCTTCCTGGGCCTGTGGTGGTTCGGCAAGGACCGGCTGCCCGCCTGGGCGTCCCTCGCCAGCATCTGGATCGTCGCGCTGGGCACCACCGTCAGCGCCTTCTGGATCATCCTCGCCAACGCCTGGATGCAGCACCCGGTCGGGTACGCCCTGAGGAACGGCCGGGCGGTCATGACCGACGCCTGGGCCATCGTGACCAACCCCAAGGCGCTGGAGTGGTTCGCCCACCTCTGGTCGGGCGGCCTCACCGTCGCCGCGTTCTTCGTGCTGGCCGTCAGCGCCTACCACCTGCGCCGGAAGCACAACGTGCCCGCCTTCCGGGTGAGTTTCAAAGTCGCGCTGCTCACGGCGCTGATCGGCTCGCTGGGCGTGGTCGCCGCCGGGCACGTCCAGGGCCAGAGCGCGGTGCGCGACCAGCCCATGAAGTACGCGGCCTTCAGCGCCCTGTGGGACACGCCGACCGGCTCCCAGATGCCCGAGAGCCTCGTGGCGCTCCCCAGCAACGGCGCGCGCGCCAACCGCTTCGAGGTCACGGTCCCGTACGTGGGCTCGTTCCTGGCCTTCAACAATTTCTCCGGCAAGGCGAAGGGGCTCAACGACCTGCAACGGGAGTACGCGGCGAGGTACGGTCCGGGCAACTACCTCCCCTGGGTGTGGCCGGTGTACTGGGCCTTCCGCGTGATGGTGGGGCTGGGCGGCCTGATGCTGCTCGTCAGCGCCTACTACACCTGGCGCTGGCGGCGGGGTAGGCTCGACGACCCGGGCCGACTCTACCCGCTGCTGCTGGTGATGCCGCTCGCGCCGCACCTGGCGAACTTCAGCGGCTGGGTCGCCACCGAGATGGGCCGCCAGCCCTGGATCGTGCAGGGCCTGCTGCGGACGGCGGACGCGGTGAGCGGGCTCACCCCGCAGACGGTGCTCGTCTCGCTCGCGGCCTTCTGGGTCGTGTACCTGACCCTGATCGGCCTGGACGTCTTCCTGCTCACCCGGACGGCCCGCGCCGGCATGCACGGGCCCGAGGTGGAGACGCCCTCGGTGCCCGCCCCGCACTACCTGCCCGAAGGAGCCGCGCCGTGACCGTCGACCTGCCCACCGTCTGGTTCGGGCTGACCGCCCTGACCTTCACGATCTATTTCTTCCTGGACGGCTTCGACTTCGGGGTCGGCATCCTGCAACCCTTCCTCGCGCGCAGCGAGGCGCAGCGCCGCGCATTGATCGGCACGGTCGGTCCCTTCTGGGCGGCGAACGAGGTGTGGGTGATCCTGGCCGCCAGCGTGATCTTCGCGGCGTTCCCGCTGTGGTACGGGGCGCTGCTGACGGCCCTGTACCCGCTGTTCGCCCTGATCCTGCTGGCCCTGATCGGGCGGGGCGTGGCCTTCGAGTACCGCTCGGAGGTCGATCACGTCCGCTGGCGGCTCTTCTGGGACGCCACGTCCTTTGTCACCAACCTGCTGCCCGCCTTCTTATGGGGCGTGATCATGTCCAACATGGTGCGCGGGCTGCCGCTGGGGGTCGGCGGCCGCTTCGAGGGCCACGTGCTGGGCGCGTTCGACCTCTTCACGGTTCTGGGCGGCCTGGCCACCCTGAGCCTGTTCGTGCTGCACGGCGCGACGTACCTGCTGCTGCGGCTGCACCGGGACGGCACGCTGTACCTGCGGGCCCGGCGCGCGGCCCTGCTGTGGGGGGCGGCCGCGACCGTGCTGGTCCTCGCTTTCGTGTACGTGGGCTTCGTGCGCTCCGGGGTGTTCAATTCGCTGGGGTTGTCCCAGTGGCTCTTCCCGGCGGCGGCCGCCCTCAACCTCGGCCTGGTGTGGCTGGCCCTGACCCTCAGGCGCGACGGGCTCGCCTTCGCGTCCACCGGGCTGACGGTCGTGTTCTCGACGGCGACCATCTTCCTGAGCCTGTACCCGAACGTGCTGCCGAGCACCCTGGGCGAGACGTACACCCTGACCGTGCGGAACAGCGCGAGTGAGCCCACCACGCTGCGCCTGCTCTCCTGGGTGAGCCTGATCTTTCTCCCCCTGATCATCGGCTACCAGGCCTGGAACTACTACGTGTTCCGGCAGCGCGTGCAGGAGCGCGATCAGGCCATTCCCGGCGGCGGTTCGGGGGACTGACTCGGAGGAGCCCGCGGCCATCAAGGAGTCGGGGCGCGAACCCGGGGGTCCCATCCACTCACAAGGGTGGAGGCGAGTCCGTCCTGGGCACGGCGGCCGAGCGCTCGAAGAGGCCGCACACCCCGCTGCGGTCCCCCTCGTGGTATTCCAGGAGGGCGACGGGGGCGGTGGTGCCGGGCCTGAGGCCCTCCGCCTGAAGCTGGGCGGCGGTCGCCAGGCCTGCGGGGAACGTGTTGACGTACCGGGGAATGCGGGGCGAGGGCTTGGCCATGAGGTTCCGGCCCCCATCCTGGCAGAGGTCGAGGTGAGCTGCGGGAGAGTGGAGGCATACCGACGTGAAGGTGAACCGAGCCCGGGGCGGGGTGCGGCGGTTGACCATCGCGGCTGGCCTGTGACTGGAGGCGTCCCGGGCTGTCCCCGGGCCGGTCGCTCCCCCGGCCCGGCGTTCCGGTCGGCGTGGGGCGGCTGATGGCCCTGCTGTCGGCGTCGGGCCTGCGGCGCAGCGTGGATGGCCGCGCGCTCTGGCAGGACCTGAGCCTGGACGTGGACGCCGGGGAGAGCGTGGCCGTCGTCGGACCGTCGGGCTCGGGAAAGAGCCTGCTGCTGCGCGCCCTCGCCGGGCTGGACGCGCTGGAGGGCGGCGAGATCACGCTGGAGGGCCGGGCGCAGGCCGGGTGGCCGATGCCCCGGTACCGCTCACACGTCACCTACCTGCCCCAGCGGCCCGCCCTGGACGGCGGCACCGTCCTCGATCACCTGCGGCGGCCCTTCACCCTGGCGGCACACCGCCACCGCACGTTCCATCCCGGTGAGGCGGAGGCGCTGCTCGGGGCCTTCGGGCGAGACGGGGCCTTCCTGCGGCTGGACGCGGCCACCCTCTCGGGGGGCGAGGGGCAGCTCGTGGCCCTCACGCGCGCGCTGCTGCTCGGTCCCACCGTGCTGCTGCTCGACGAGGCGACCGCGTCCCTCGACCCGGACACCACGCGCCGCGCGGAGGGCGTGCTGCTGGGCTGGCTGCGCGGGGCCGCGCGGCGCGCGCTGGTGTGGGTCAGCCACGACCCCGCGCAACGGGCCCGAGTCGCGTCGCGCGAAGTTCCCCTCCAGCCCCAGCCGGTGACGGCATGAGCGTGCCGATCAGCGCCGGGCAACTCGCCCTGGCGGCCGCGCTGCTGCTGGTGAACGTCGTGCTGTCGGTGCGGCTGCGCCTGGGGCTGGAGCGGGACGTCCTGGTGGCGGGCGCGCGGATGGTCGCGCAGCTCCTCGCGGTGGGGCTGATCCTGGGGTGGGTCTTCGCCCTGCGCTCCCCGCTGCCCGTCGTGGGGATCGGGCTGGTGATGACCGTCCTGGCCGGGCAGGCGGCGGTGGGCCGCAGCCGCGAGCGGTACGCCCGGGTGTACCTGGACGCCTTCCTCGCGGTGTTCGGCAGCTCGTTCCTGCTGACGGGGCTGGCCCTTTCCGGCGTCCTGCGGGTCCACCCCTGGTTCGAGCCGCAGTACGCGATCCCCATCCTGGGGATGGTCCTGGGCAACACCCTGACCGGGGTGGCCCTGTCGCTGGACCGCTTCACCGGGGACCTGCGCGCCCGCCGCCCGCAGATCGAGGGGCTGCTGGCGCTGGGCGCGACCCGCTGGAAGGCCGCCCACGCGGAGGTCGCCGCCGCTGTGCGGACCGGCATGATCCCGGTGCTCAGCAGCATGGCCGTCATGGGCATCGTGAGCCTGCCCGGCATGATGACCGGGCAGATCCTGGCGGGCGCCCCGCCGGGCACGGCCGTGCGCTACCAGATCGTGATCATGTTCATCCTCGCGGCGAGTTCGGCGCTGGGGAGCCTGGCCGTGGTGCTGCTCGCGTACCGCTCGCTCTTCGACGCGCGGGACCGGTTGAGGGTCGAGCGGCTGCACGCCCGGGGGCGGCGGTGAGCGCCCTGCTGGTGTTCCTCGTGACGGTCGCCCTGGTGGTGTGGCAACCCCGCGGCCTGAAACCCGCCTGGGCGGCGCTGGGGGGTGCCGCCGCCGCGCTGCTGCTGGGGGTGGTCCGCCCCGCGGACGTGGGGGTGGTGTGGCACGCCACCTGGAACGCCACGCTCACCCTGGTCGGCCTGATCGTGATGAGCCTGCTGCTCGACGGGGCGGGCTTCTTCCGCTGGGCGGCGCTGCACCTCGCCCGCTGGGGACGCGGGCGCGGCCTGGCCCTCTTCGTGCTGCTGATCGTGTTCACTGCGCTGGTGTCGGCCCTGTTCGCCAACGACGGCGCCGTGCTGATCCTCACGCCGGTCGCGCTGGAACTCGCCGAGGTGCTCACCCTGGACCGGGCGGCCACCCTCGCCTTTGCGCTCGCGGTGGGCTTCGTGGTGGACGCCACCAGCCTGCCCCTGCCGGTCTCTAACCTCGTGAACATCGTCGTGGCCGACGCCTTCCACCAGGACTTCGCGCGGTACGCGCGGGTGATGGTCCCGGTGGACGCGGCGGCGCTGCTCGCGTGCCTCGCCGTCCTGATCGCCGTGTACCGCCGCGCCCTGCCCACGGGCTACGACCCGGCGGCCCTGCCCCCGCCAGGAAGCGCGGTGCGGTCGCGCGGTCTGTTCCTCGCCGGGTGGACTGTGCTGCCCCTCCTGCTCGCCGGGTACTTCCTGGCGGACCCGCTGGGGGTGCCGCTCGGCGTGGTGACCACCCTGGGGGCCACCGCACTGTGGCTCGTCGCGGCACGCTCGCGCCAGGTGTCGAGCCGCGCGGTGCTGGGGCACGCTCCCTGGGACGTGGTGGCGTTCGCGCTGGGGATGTACCTCGTGGTGTACGGGCAGCGCAGCGCCGGGTTCACGGCCGGGTACGGGGAACTGGTGGCGGGCGCGGCGGGGCATGGGACCTTGCCGGGTGTGCTGATGGCCGGGGGCAGCGTGGCGGCGCTGAGCGCGGTCATGAACAACCTCCCGGCGGTGCTGTTCGCGCTGCTCGGGGTGCAGGGGGCCGCCCTGACGCCGCAGGTGCGGGAGGGCCTCGCCTACGCGCTGATCGTGGGCGCGGACATCGGGCCCAAGCTCACGCCCATCGGGAGCCTTGCCACGCTGCTGTGGCTGTACCTGCTGGGACGGCGCGGGGTGAGGGTGAGTTGGGGGGACTATTTCAGGGCGGGGATCGTCCTGACTCCACCCGTCCTGCTCGCGGCGCTGCTGGCACTCGCAATCCTGGTGCGGTGAACGGGAGGGCGGGGCCGCGCACCCATAATCGGCTGCTTCTCGGTTGGACGGTGATGATGGGCCTCCGCCTGAACACGCGGAGGTGTTCCGGACAGCCTCTTCGTGTCCTGGCTCGGCTGGCAGAGGGTGGCGGCCATGGGTCTCCAAGGCGCCGCGTCAGACACCTCCCGTGGCTTCAGCGGGTGACATTGCGGGCGCTGCGGCTGGCCGTCGCGGCCAGCTCGACGTGGGGTGGGCCTTGGTGCCGGCCCCCGCCAGTTCGGGCATCCCTCCCGGGACCGGAGCCCCCTCAACCCGTCCCCTCGCTCAGCAACCACGTCGGGCCGCCTGAATCCGACACTCTGTACCCTTCCGGAAGGTGTTCGTCGTGCGAACCAGGGGAGCGGTGAGGGCCGCTGCTCGAGGTCCCTTCATCCCCGCTGGCGTGGGGCGGAAGTATGTGTCTGCACGAACGGCCGCCCGGGTGTGGCGGCGCGCTGCCCCAAGACCAGGCGCAGTTGCTCGGCCCGGGGTAGCGTGACCGGCCCAAGGGACCCCGGCCCATTCCGCAGGAAGGGGGCCAGGGTGGGGCCCGCGTCCGCGACCCGGCGAAAGCTCGCGGCGGGCAGGGTGAGGTCACCCGGGCCCAGGCCCGCGAGCTGCGACAGCAGCGTGAGGTGCTGGGCCTCGCTCGCCCCGAGCTGCGCGGCCGTCGCCGCCAGTCCGGGCTGGCCCCGCTCCGCGAACTGGTGGGTCGCCGCCAGGTACGCCCCTGTGAAGGCGGTCTCCAGGTGAAGGGCCGTGTCCACGAACACGCCCGCGTCCGTCAGCAGCCCCCGGGGCAGGTGGAAGCGGGACGCGAGCGGCGTGGCCCCCAGGTTCTTCAGGAGCTGCAGGTGGTGCGTCTCGGCGCCCAGCACGGCCCGCAGGTGTTCGGCGGTGTCCTCGTCCACCCGGAAGGTGGCCGTGGTCAGGACCTGGTGGTAGAGGGTGACGGCCAGCGCCTCGGCGGTCGCCGCGAGGTCGAGGACGGCGGCGTGGTCCAGGGCCGCGGTGCTGGCCAGGTCCTGGCCGAACGCCTGACCGAAACCGGCGAGGGCGAGGGTGCCAGCCAGGCCGCTCAGAAAGCCGCGCCTGGTGCGCTCATTGCTGGTGGTGCCGGTCTGCTCGTTCATGGGGGGAACTCCGGGGAGGGCGCAGGGGGAGGAAAGACGCGGGCCGCGCGCAGGAAAGCTTTCCCCGCGCGGCCCCCGGACTTACGCCGGAACCTGCCCGACGTTCGGGCGGCCCCAGTAGCGGTGGTGCCCCAGCGCGCTGACGAAGGCCGCCGGGGTGCCGCCGTTCTGGCCGACGACGATGCCGTATTCGGCGAGCTGCTGCGCGCCCGCCCCGCTGGCGAGGCGCATCCCGCCCACCTCGGACAGGTTCTGCACGGCGTCCGGTCGGCCCGCTGGCGCCTGGGCCGCCCCCGCGATGGCCCGCAGCAGCCGCCCGATCTCGGACGCGGTCAGCAGCTCGGTGCCCTCGCCCAGCGCCCCGATGGGTTTGGCGTGCTTGTACGCCTGCGCCACGAAGTTGTGGGCGTCTCCCAGGCCGATCAAGGTTTGGATGCTGGCCGCTCCGCCCGGCACCAGCACGGCGTCGTACAGCACCGGGTCGGTGTTGGCGAGGGTCTTGTTCGCCACCACGCCCTCCGCGAGCGCCCCCAGGTGCGGCCCGACGATGTCGGCCATCGCGCCCGCGTCCGTCAGGGCCTTGCTCACCGCCGCCACCTGCGCGGCGTTCACGCCCTCGGCGGCCAGGATCGCCACCTTGCGTCCCCTGGCCAGGCGGGGCTGGCCCTCCTCCTGGCTCAACCCCTTCGCGCGGTGAAGGCGGCCGGAGGCGCTCGTCGGCGTGGTCGCCGCCGCCAGGACCGCCATCTCGGCGGCGGAGTCGGCGGTGCCCCCGGGCTTGGCCGTGCCGCCCATGCGGGGCCTCTCGCCCAGCGCGCGGGCCACCTGCGCGGCGAGCACCTCGTTGATCTGCTCCAGGTGGCCGAGCATCCGCAGGCGGATGTCGCGCGTCTCGACCTTGCTCAGCTCGAACTGGAGCGACCGGGTGATGTGCTCCTTTTCCACCGGCGTCATCGAGTTCCAGAACAGCCGCGCCTGCCCGTAGTGGTCGGCAAAGCTCTAGGCGCGGGCGCGCACCTTGGTGCCCGAGAGCCGTTCGGGGTAACTCACGTACCCGCCGCGCGCCTGCGGAACCTCGGCGGGCTGGTTGCCCCCCAGGGTATTGGGCTCGTACGACACCCTCCCCCGGTTGACGGTCTGGCGCATGTGGCCGTCGCGCTGGTTGTTCGCCACCCGCGCGATGGGCCGGTTGGTGGGAAGCTCGGGCCAGTTGGGCGAACCCAGGCGGGAGAGCTGGGTGTCGAGGTAACTGAAGTTGCGGCCCTGGAGCAGCGGATCGTCGCTGAATTCGACGCCCGGCACGATGTTGGTCGTCATGAAGGCGACCTGCTCGGTCTCCGCGAAGTAGTTGTCGGGGTTGCGGTTCAACACCATCCGCCCCACCCGCTGCACCGGCACGAGGTCCTCGGGCACGATCTTGGTGGCGTCGAGCACGTCGAAGTCCCACCCCTCGGCCTGCGCCTCGGTGAAGACCTGGACGCCCAGCTCCCACTCGAAGGGCTGCCCGGCCTCGATGGACTCCCACATCGTGCGGCGGTGGAAGTCGGGGTCCTTGCCCGCGATCTTCTGCGCCTCGTCCCACACCAGCGAATGCACGCCGAGAAGGGGCTTCCAGTGGAACTTGACGAGGTGCGCGTGCCCCTGCGCGTTCACCAGGCGGAAGGTGTGGACGCCGAAGCCCTCCATCATGGCGAAGGAACGGGGGATGGCGCGGTCGCTGTGGACCCACATCAGCATGTGCATGGATTCCGGGGTCAGCGAGATGAAGTCGTAAAAGGTGTCGTGCGCGCTGGCCGCCTGCGGAATCTCGTTGTGCGGCTCGGGCTTGACCGAGTGGATCAGGTCGGGGAACTTGATGGCGTCCTGGATGAAGAACACCGGGATGTTGTTGCCCACGATGTCCCAGTTGCCCTCCTGCGTGTAGAAGCGCACCGCGAAGCCGCGCACGTCGCGCGCCGTGTCCGCCGAGCCGCGCGAACCCGCCACCGTCGAGAAGCGCGCGAACACCGGGGTCTGCACCCCGACCTCGGTGAGGACTTTCGCGGTGGTGTAGGCCGAGAGGGACTTGTCGAGCTGGAAGTAGCCGTGGGCCCCGGCGCCGCGCGCGTGGACCACCCGCTCGGGGATGCGCTCGTGGTCGAAGTGGTGGAGCTTCTCGCGGAAGAGGAAGTCCTCCATCAGGGTGGGACCGCGCACCCCAGCCCGTAGCGAGTTCTGGTCGTCGCTGACGGCGTGCCCCATGTTGTCGGTGAGGCGGGCACCGGGGCCGGCCGTGTTCGCGCTGAGGTCCTGGGCCTTGGTCTGCTCACCGAGCTTGCTGGCGGTGTCGTCGAGGGAGAGCGGGGTGGAGAGCTTGCGGTTCTGGGCCATGAGCGGACCTGCCTTTCCTGGAGGACGGCGAAAGGGCGAAGGAACGGGGCCTGATCGTGTGTTCCCGCGCCGGGCTTTTCCGGGGAGGTGCGCCGGCGTCAGGGGCGGGGGTCGACACCGCGCGCACGGCCCGCGGCGGTGACGGCGGCCAGGGGGGCCGGTCGGCGCAGCCGGGAGAGGGCGAGCCCCACGAACGCGGCCTCCACGATCAGCGCGAAGACGCCGCTGGGCTCGGCCCAGTTGCCGATGTCGCCGGTGGCCCCGGGCAGGCCGGTGCTGCGCGTGAGGACGTACCCCACGATGGCGCCCAGCGAGATCAGCGCGCCCAGGGCGTACCCGGCCCGGGCCCGCTCGGTGAACAGCCACGCCCCCGCCGCCGCGCACCCGGCGACGAGCAGGATGTACAGCCAGCCCAGGTACGGCGTCTCGCCGAGCTTGCCGGGGATGTCCCGGTAATGAATCCAGGCGACGGCGGCGAGCAGCATCAGACCGAGCCAGTGGCGGGCGGCGTGCGACATGGTGTTCCTCCTGGGGGGTCAGCCGGGTCAGCGGGCCTGCGGCTGGGAGAGGGCGGGGGCGGGGGCGGACGGGTCGGCCTCGCGGCGGTACAGCGCGAGCCCCAGCAACAGGCCGAGCCCACTCATCGCCAGGGGCGCGCTCACGGGGGCCGGGCCGTTGAGCCAGTTGGCGCGCGGGGCGGGCAGCCCCAGCACCCCGGGTTCGCCCGGGCGCGCCTCGGGGGAGGTCCCGAGCGCCCCGGCGCGTCCCTCGCGCAGCAGCTCGGGGTTCTTGCCGGTGTGCTCGACTGCGCCGTAGACCCCGGTGACGACGAGCAGCGCGGCAGCGGCGCGCAGCAGCAGGCGCGACCAGGCCCGGTCGGTCCCCAGGAAGAGCGCCGCCGCTCCCACCCCGGCAGCGATGGCCGCGAACGGGATGAGCTGCGAGGGGCCGTACCAGTGGCCGACGGCCGCGAGTTCCGCCGCGAGACCGAGCAGCCCGAGGAGGCCGAGGACGACGAGGGCTTTGCGCAGGGTGAGCACGTGGGTCATGGGAGGTCTCCTGCCGAGACGGTGAGGCGCGTTCGGCCCCGGTCCAGTGGGCGCCGGGAATGTTGGGCGGGGGTAAGGACGCGGGCTTCATGAAACCGGGACCAAGGCCAGCCTGGGGGGAGCGGCACGGCACGCCTGTCCCTCAGGGGCGGGCGCCGAGGGTCCCCAGCCACACCCCGACGCCGAACACGACCCCGCCGCCCACGATCACCTGCACGACGGTCTGGGCGAGCGGCGAGCGCATGTAGTGCCAGCGGATATAGGCGATGACCAGCAGTTCGACCAGCACGACGGCGTAGGCGAGGCTGAGGGCGACGCGCAGGTCGGGCAGCAGGAAGGGCAGGGTGTGCAGCATCCCGCCGAGGATGGTGGCGACCCCGGTGATCGCGCCGCGCGCGAGGGGGGTGCCGCGCCCCGAGACGACGCCGTCGTCGCTGAGCGCCTCGGCCAGCCCCATGCTGATGCCCGCCCCCACCGAGGCGGCCAGGCCCACGAAGAAGGCGTCGATGGGTCGCCCCGTCAGGCCAGCGGCGGCGAAGATCGGAGCCAGGGTGCTGACCGAACCGTCCATCAGACCGAGCAGGGCAGGTTGAATTTTTTGGAGAACGAACGTCTGGTCGTGGGGAGAAGCCTGTGACATGCTCCTTATTGAGAATGATTCCTGTTATGCGGAGGTAAGAAATCCCGAGCAGGCCACTCCGGTTGGTCGGTCCCGGTCCGGGGAAAGTCCACCGCGACGCGCAGGCCCCCGGGCTCGCCGTTCTCGAAGCGCAGGGTGGCCCCGTGCGTCTGCGCCACGCGCTGCACGATGGCGAGCCCGAGCCCGTTGCCCTCCCCACCGCGGGCCGTGTTCACCTGATAGAAGGGCTCGGCCAGGTGCGGGAGGGCCGTCTCGGGCACGCCCGGGCCCGCGTCCTGCACGGTCAGGCGCACGTGGTCGGCCTCACCGCCCACGCCCACCCGCATGTCGGCGCCCTGCCCGTACCGCAGGGCGTTCCCGATCAGGTTCTCGACGAGGTGGGTGAGCAGCGCCTCGTCGCCGATCACCATGGCGTCGCCCCGGGTCTCGAAGTCCAGCCGCACGTCGGGTGCCGCCTCGCGCGCCCGGTCCACCGCCTCGCCGGCCACCCGGGCGAGGTCCACCGGCAGGAGTTGCACCGCCCGCACGCCCCGGGCGAGCAGCAACAGGTGTTCGGTGAGCCGGCGCATCCGCTCCACGTCGGCGAGCGCCTCGGCCATGTCCTCGCGCAGTTCCGCCTCGCTGCGCGGCCCGGCGAGCGAGCCTTGCAGCCGCATCTTGAGCGCCGCGAGCGGGGAGCGCAGGTCGTGGGCGGCGGCCCGGGTGAACTCCTCCTCCCGCTCGCGTACGTCCGCGAGTTGCGCGAAGGACGTCTGCAGGGTCCCGGCCAGCCGCCCGAGTTCGTCGTTGCGCCCCGCCCCGGGCAGGGGAGAGCGCAGGTCCCCCCGCTGCCCCAGCCGCGCGGCCGCCTCCTGCAAGCGGGCCACCGGGCGCAGCAGCCGTCCCGCCAGGAGGAAGCTCAGCAGGGCCACCAGCGCCGCCGCGGTCGGCACGGTGACTGCCAGCGCCCGCAGGTAGGCGCGCAGCGGGTTGACGACCCCCAGCACGTCGCTGGCCAGTTGGGCCGTGGCCGCCCCTCCGCGCAGGGTCACCGTGGCGATGAGCACGTCGTGCCCCGCGCGCGGCGCGTAGCCGGGCGGCAGGTCGGCCGGGATGGGCGGGAAGTTTTCCGTGACCGCCACCACCTGCCCGCCCTGCAGGACCCGCACGTCCACGTTGCGCGGGAGCGTCGTGATCTCGAGCGGCGGGGCCGTCTCGGACCGGGGCCGCGCCGCCAGCTCCTGCTCCAGGCGCGGGATCAGCATTTCCAGGCGCTCGTACTCCGCCACGGCGAGAAAGGAGCGCAGGGCGAGGAACTGCACCGCCGCGACCACCAGGACCACCACGGCGGTCTGGAGGGCGACGCCCAGGGCGATCCGGATGCGGATGCTCATGGCACCCGGTACCCCAGCCCGCGCGAACTCTCCAGCACGCCGGGGGTCAGCTTGCGCCGCAGGTAACTCACGTACACGTCCACCACCCGCGCCTCGCCCCCGAAGTCGGGGCCCCAGACCCGGGTGACCAGCTCCTCGCGGGTAAACCAGCGTCCCTGCGAGAGCACCAGCGTCTCCAGCAGGGCGTACTCGCGCGCCGTGAAGCCCACCACCTGTCCCTGCCACCACACCTGGCGGTGTCGGGCGTCCAGGAGACCCGCCCCACCGCCGAACTCGACCCGCGCGCTGCGCACCCCCTCGCCGCGCCGCACAATCGCCCGCAGGGTGGCGAGCAGTTCGGGCAGCTCGAAGGGCTTGACGAGGTAGGCGTCGCCGCCCAGGTCCAGGCCGTCCACCCGGTCGTGCAGGGCGCCCCGGGCGGTGAGGAACACGATGGGCACCTCGGCACCCTCCGCCCGCAGGGTGCGGGCCAGCTCGAACCCGTCGAGGCCCGGGAGCATCACGTCGAGCAGCAGGGCGTCGTAGCTCCCCGAGCGCGCCTGGGTCAGCCCGCGCACGCCGTCCGGCTCCACCTTGACCTCGTGGCCCGCGTCGGAGAGCGCCCGCGCGGTCGGGAGCGCGATGCGCGGGTCGTCCTCCACCAGCAGCAGCCGCACGCTCAGCGCCACCGGGGGGGAGCACAGGACATCCAGGGGCCGCCGGGCAGGGTCATGCCGCCACGGTAGGCGTTCCAGATCAAAGGGGCGTAAGAACGGCACGTGAGGGGAGCTTAAGAAAGCGTTGAGGACCTGCCCTCTCTTGCACCCGTCTAACCGCGCCTGCCTACCTTCACGGCGGTTGTGTCGCCCCAACCCCACCCAGGAGCCCTCATGAAACACCTGATCCTCCTCTCCGCCCTCCTCCTTCCCTCGGCCCTCGCGGGCGGGGCGGGTGCCCAGACCGCGGGGGCCGGCGTGCCCTCCACCAACGTGAATGCGCCCGCGCCCACCACCGGGCAGCCCACCGCGCAGAACACGGGCACCGCCTCCCCGCTGCCGTACAACCGGGCCACGACCCTGCCTGCCGCCGGGACCGAGGATCTCAAGAAGAGCGTCCAGGCGCTGCAAAACACCCTGACCGAGCTTCAGGCCCTGCAACTCCAGACCAAGCAGGCGCACTGGAACGTGTCGGGCACCCTGTGGTACACCCTGCACGAGCTCCTTCAGGAGCACTACGAGGGCATCAGCAAGTACGCGGACGACGTGGCCGAGCGCCAGCTCTCGGTGGGGGCGTCCAGCGACGGGCGGGCCATCACCATCGTGGCGGCCTCGCGCCTGCCGGAAATCCAGGCGGGTTTCATGGACGACAGCCAGGTGATCCAGTTTTTCACCTACCAGTACGAGACGGTCGGGCAGCGCATTCACCAGCGCATCGGTGACGTGGAGAACGTGGATCCCACCACCGCCAACCTCTTGCAAGAGGTTGAGCACGGCATCGAGAAGTACCAGTGGCAGATGCGCGCCTTCCTCCAGAACACGCCGCGCGACCCCAACAGCGGCTTCGACCTCAACAACAACCAGCCCGTGCCCCTGCGTGGGAAATAAGGGGACGGGCACGACCCGGGGGGGGGCCCGCCCGGCCCTCCTTCCTTCCCGCGGAGCAGGAAGCCAGCGGACTGGGGAAGGTCCCTCCGGCGCGCCCCCGCTCCTTCACCCGGCGGCCCCCCTTTTCCCCCGCATCCCCTGAAGCCGGCGGAAGGAACCGCGTCCGCCTGTCCCCCTACCCTGACCTATGCCTGTCTATCTACACGCCATCGCGTCCGCCGTCCCGGAGACCGCCTACCCCCAGTCGGTCATCCGCGACGTGATCCGGTCGCAGCCCGAACTGGGCCGCCTGGGGCAGCGGCTCACCACCTCCATCTTCGGCGCCTCGGGGATCGACCAGAGGCACAGCGTCGTGCGGGACTTCCTGGGCTCGGCGGGTGACCCTCCGGGCCTCTTCTACGACCCCGGGACGGGCCGGATGCTCACACCCGGTACCGGGGCGCGCAACGACTTCTACGTGCCTCACGCCACCGAGCTGTTCGTGCGGGCGGCCAGGAGGGCGCTGGCGGCGGCCCCCCACCTGGGCGCGGCCGACGTCACCCACGTCGTCACGGTGTCCTGCACCGGGTTTTTCGCCCCGGGGCCCGACTACGCCCTGGTGCGGGCGCTGGGGCTGCCCGCCTCCGCGCACCGCTTCCACGTGGGCTTCATGGGCTGTTACGCCGCCTTCCCCGCCCTGAAGATGGCCCAGGCCTTTTGCGAGGCCGACCCGGGGGCGGTCGTGCTGGTGGTGTGTGCGGAGCTGTGCACCATCCACATGCACTCGGCCGACGACCCCGACACCTTGATCGCCAACTCGGTCTTCGCGGACGGGGCCGCCGCCGCCCTGGTTGCCGCCCGGCCGCCCGCGCCCGGCACGCCCGCGCTGCGCCTCGACCGCTTCGAGACCACCCTCACGCCCCCCGGCGTGGGTGAGGCCGACATGGCCTGGACGGTGGGCGACCAGGGCTACGACATGGTGCTCAGCACCTACGTCCCCGACATCATCGAGTCGCACATCGGGGGGGCCCTCGCGCCGCTGCTGGGGGAGTCCCGGGGGCCGGGCGACGCCGCGCACCGCGGGGTCGAGCGCTGGGCCGTCCACCCCGGCGGGAGAAGCATCCTCGACCGGGTGCAGGGCGCCCTCGCCCTGAGCGACGAGCAGATGCGCCCCTCGCGCGAGGTGTTGCGCCGCTACGGCAACATGAGCAGCGCGACCGTGCTGTTCATCCTGGAGGACCTGCTGCGGGAGGCCGGGGACGAGGAGCGGGTGTGCGCGATGGCCTTTGGCCCCGGCCTGACCGTGGAGTCGGCCCTGATGACGCGGCTGTGCGGGCTCGACTGATGAATCCCGACCTCTCCCGGCGCGCCGCACACTTGCGCGAGCGGATGGACGACCCGAACTGCGACTTGCCCGGCCTGGAGCGCACCTATGCCCAGTTCGGCACCGTGAACGCTCTCGTGGCAGGCTGGCGGCGGGTGTACCGGCACGAGCTGCGCCCGCACCTGTCCCCGGGCCGGACGCTGACCCTGCTTGACATCGGCTGCGGCGGCGGGGACGTGGCGCGGCACCTGGCCCGTTGGGCGCGGCAGGGCGGTCGGCAGCTCCGGGTCACCGCCATCGACGCCGACGAACGCGCCGTCGCCTACGCCACGGGGCTCCCCGCCGACCCGGACGTGACCTTCCGGCAGGCGCTGAGCGGCGACCTCGTGCGGGAGGGCCACGCCTTCGACTTCGTGATCTCCAACCACCTGCTGCACCACCTGACGGACGCCGAACTGAGCACCCTGCTGCGCGACAGCGAGGCGCTGGGCCGGGTGCGGGTGGTCCACAGCGACCTCGCCCGCCACCCCCTCGCGTACCGGGCCTTCAGCGCGGGGGCGCGGCTCTTTCGGGGTTCGTTCATCCGGGAGGACGGGCTGCTCTCGATCCGGCGCAGCCACACGGCGCGGGAACTCGCGGCGCTCGCGCCACCGGGCTGGCAGGTCCAGCCCCTCGTTCCCTTCCGCCTCCTGCTGACCCGGGCGGGACCGCATGCTTGACGTGCTGGTCGTGGGGGGCGGACCGGTCGGCCTGTTCCTGGGGTGCCTGCTCGCCCGGCGGGAACTGAGCGTCGCGGTGCTGGAGCGCCGCCTGGCAAGGAGCGGCCACTCGCGTGCCGTCGGCATCCATCCGCCTGCCCTGGCGGCCTTCGAGGAGGTGGGCCTGACCACCCCCCTGCTCGCCGCCGGGGTGCCCATCACGGGCGGGGTCGTGCTCGGGCGGGGCGGAGTGATCGGCGAGCTGAGCTTCCGCGCCGCCTCGCCGCGTTACCCCTTGATCCTCTCCTTGCCCCAGCGGGACACCGAGCGGGTGCTGGAGGAGCGGCTGGCCCGCCTCGCCCCGGGTGCGCTGCGGCGGGGAGTCGAGGTCGTGGGGCTGCGGGACGAGGGCGGGCACGTCTCGGTCGCCTGCCGGGAAAGCGGGCGCGGGGAGACCCTCCGCGCCCGCCTCGTCGTGGGGGCGGACGGCACCCGCAGCACGGTCCGGGGCCTCGCCGGCATCGGCTTCCCTGGTGGGACGTACCCGGACAGCTACCTGATGGGGGACTTCCCGGACACGACCGCCTTCGGGCCGCGGGCGGCGATCTCTCTCATGGAGGACGGCGTGGTGGAGTCCTTTCCCCTGCCCGGGGAACAGCGGCGCTGGGTCGTCTACACGGAGACACTGCGGGACGACGCGCGGGCGCAGGACCTCGCCGCCCTGGTGCGGGGGCGGACGGGGCTGCACCTGCCCGCCAGGGACTGCACCATGCTCAGCGCCTTCGGGGTGCGCCACCACCTGGCCGACCGGATGGTGGCAGGCCGGGTTCTGCTCGTCGGCGACGCGGCGCACGAGGTCAGCCCCATCGGCGGGCAGGGGATGAACCTCGGCTGGCTGGACGCCGCCGCGCTCGCGCCGCTGCTGGGGAAGGCCTTGGGCGGCGCTCCCGGAGCCGGCGCCGCCCTCCTGCGCTACGAGCGGGCCCGCCTGCGCTCGGCCCGGCTCGCCACCCGGCAGGCCGAGTTCAACATGGTCTTCGGCCGCCCGGCCCGGGGCCCGGCACGGCGGGTGCGGGACGCGGTGCTGCGCGGCCTCCTCTCGTCCCCCGTTCAACCCCTGCTGGCCCGCGCCTTCACCATGCGCTGGCTGTGAGACCCGCTCCGGGAGGACCGCCCTTGTCCAGAATCCTGATCGCCTCGCAGCCCATCCACGGCCACGTGCTGCCGCTCCTGCCCATCGCGGAGGAACTCGTGCGGCGCGGGCACGAGGTCCGCTGGTACACCGGGCGCAAGTACGCGGCGCGGGTGCGGGCGGTTGGTGCCGGGTTCGAGCCCTTCGTCCACGCCCGCGACTACGACGACGACGACTTCGGGGCGACCTTCCCGGGACGGGGCGAGCGGACGGGCCTGCGGCAGATTCAGTTTGACATCGAGCACGTGTTCGTCGGGCAGATCGGGGGTCAACTGCAAGACCTCCAGGCGGTGCACGGGGCCTGGCCCGCCGACGTGATCCTCGCCGAGCAGACCCTGGGCGCCGCCCTGCTGCTGGAGGAACTGGGCGGACCGCCCGTCGCCCTGCTGGGCATCCTGCCGCTGGGGATCGCCAGCCGCGACACGGCCCCCTTCGGGCTGGGGCTGGGGCCCGACACCTCACCCCTGGGGCGCTGGCGCAACCGAGTTCTGGGCTGGGCGACGGAACGGGTCATCCTGGGCAGGGCGTCGCGGGAGCTGGAGGCCCTCTGCCGCCGGGTCGGCGTGCCCCCCCGCCCCGTTTCCCCCCCGGTGGCCCCCCGGCTGATGCTGCAACCCACCGTGCCGGGCTTCGAGTACCCCCGCAGCGACCTGCCCCCGCACCTGCATTTCATCGGGCCGATCCTGCCGCCCGCCCCCGAGAACGCGCGTCTGCCCGGCTGGTGGCGCGAGGTGCTCCGCCCGCGCCCGGTGGTGCTGGTCACCCAGGGCACCCTCGCCACCCGGGCGCGCGACCTGATTCTGCCCACCCTCCAGGCGTTGGACGGGGAGGAGGTGCTGGTCGTCGCCGCCGGCGCCCGCGACCCGGGCGCGCTGGGCCAGGTGCCCCGCAACGCCCGGGTGGCGGCCTTCCTGCCGTTCGCGCCGCTGCTCCCCCACGTCGCCGTCTACGTCACCAACGGGGGGTACGGCGGCGTGCAGCAGGCCCTGACGCACGGCATTCCCGTCGTCGTGGCGGGCACCACCGAGGACAAGGCCGAGGTCGCCCGCCGGGTGGAGTACGCCGGCGTGGGCGTCAACCTGCGCACGGGCGCGCCCACCCCCGAGCGGGTGCGCGGGGCCGTGCTGGCGCTGCTGGGCGAGCACTCGGTCCGCCAGCGTGCCCGCGAGCTGGGCGCCGAGCTGAGGCGCCACGACGCGCCCCGCGAGGCCGCCGCGCTGATCGAGACCCTCGCGCGCACCGGCCGGCCCGTCCGCGCACCGGGGTCCCAGGAGTGAGCGTTCAGTGTCCCGCGGCGGCCCGCCGGGGGGGGCGCAGCCGCTCCAGCCGGGCCCGCATCGTCCGCTGGAGCATCACCGGGTAGACCTGGAAGAAGAGGTTGGCCCCCAGCAGCCAGCCCGCCGCGTTCCAGGCCCGCCGCGCCACCGCGCCCGCGACCAGCCCCGTCCCGAGGCCCGCCAGCAGCAGGTGGCTGAACTCCGCCTCCCGGGTCGCCCGCTCGTAGGCGGGCAGGGAAGCCCGGCGACCGTCAAAGCCCGTGGCCCCGCGCCGGAAGCGTTCCCAGCCCACCCGCCGCAGCAGCCGCCGGTAGCCGAGCACGCCCAGGCGGCGGTACAGGCCGGGTTCCCAGGGTCTCACCCGGTACCAGCGCTCCGGCGGGCGCACCGGGACCGCGCGCAGCACGTACAGCGCCCAGCGCATCAGGAGCACGTGCGCGGTCAGCGCGAAGGGCAGGCCCCGGAAGCCGACCACCCTCCCCGTGAGCCAGGCCGCCCCGGTCACCCCGGCCAGGCCCAGGAACACGCCCGCCCAGCCGTCCGTCCCGCTCTCCCGCCGCACGTCCCGAGCATAGCGGGGTTCAGGGACGGCGCAGCGCGCCCGAGACGGTCAGGCGGCCCGCGGCCCGGGCGGGCAACAGCCCCGCCAGCAGCCCCAGCAGCAGCGAGACCCCGACGCTCAGGACCGCCAGGCGCGGGGTGACGGCGGCCGCGTCGATCCCGGCCAGGTTCTGCGTGTAGAGATCGACGCCCCAGGCGCCGACCAGGCCCAGCAGCACCCCGGCGGCGCCGCCCAGCAGCGCGAGCAGCAGGCTCTCGGTCAGCACCAGGGCCCGCAGGAAGGCGGGACGCGCCCCGAGGGCCCGCAGGGTCCCGAACTCCCGGGTGCGCTCGACCACGTCCATGGTCACGGTGTTGAGGGCCGTCAGCCCGCCCACCAGCAGCGAGACGAGGGAGAGGCGCAGGCCCACGGCGTTACTGCTCTCCAGCAGCATGGACGCTTTTCCCCTGCTCCAGGGTGCCGTGTTCCTCCCATGCCTGAGTTCATGGCTCGTCATCCCGCATGTCCAGCAGGCCGTAAACCAGCTCGACCATGGGGGCGGCCAGGGCGTGGCCCTGCGCCGGGTATCCCGGGCCCAGCCGGGCCCGCACCGCGTGCGCCTCCTGCCTGAGACGCAGCACGCCCATCCGGGCGACCTGGGCGGGATGGCCCACCGGTCGCCGGGCGGCCAGGGCCTGCGCCGTCAGCCCCTCGTCCACCGGCGCGGGGAGGTGGACGAACACCTCCGCGCGGCCACGTTGCGCTCATGTTCCGCGCCGGGCGCGCCTCCACCGAGGCCTGGACGACGGGTCCGCTCGCGCCCCCGGTCCCCGCCCTGCTGGTTGTGCCGCTCCCCTTCGACTCCCGCTCCGTGCCCTCCGGCCAGCTCCCCCTGGCGGGGCTCCCTGCACCTTCCAATGCCAGGAAGGGAATGGGGCCCCCTGACCTTCCAGACCGCGCCCGACCACCGCTCCACCTCGGCGTGCTGCTTCTCCCGGCCGCTTCCGGACGGTCGCCTGCCCCGCCGGGCGGGGTGAGGCGGGATACTGAAGGCATGGCCCGCCGGACGCCCCCAGATCGCCCGCTGATCTTTATCTCGCATTTCAGCGCCGAACAGGAGATCGCCCTCAAGCTCCAGGAGCTGCTCGACCGGGCCTTTCTCGGCCAGGTGAACATCTTCGTGTCGTCGGACGACCGCAGCATCCGGATGGGGGCAGATTTCAACGGGACCATTCAGGACGCCCTGAGGGCCACCCGGTACGGCCTGCTGATCCTGAGCCCCGCCGCCCTGCGGCGGCCCTGGGTGAACATCGAGTTCGGCGCGCTGTGGGTTCAGAACAAGCCGGTCACCCCCATCTGCCACTCCGGCCTGAGCCCGGCCCAGCTTCCCCCACCGTATGTGAACCACAACGGCCTGAGCGCGACGGACGTCCGGGCCCTAAACAAGCTGGTGGCCAACCTCGCCCAGGAGGTGGAGATGCGGGCGCCGACCGTGGACTGGCAGCCCTTCCTCGACGTGGTCCAGGCCGCCGAGCAGGCCGCGAGGCACCGGGACCTGGACACGGTCGCGGGCGCGGTCGCCACGCTCACCCGGGCCTGCGGTCAACCGGAGTTCCCGCAGCAGTTGCGGGCAGGGGGGCACCAGTACACCCTGGGCGACCATGAACAGGGTGCCCACGCCGCCCTGGCCGTGCTGAGGGACCACGGCCTGGTCGAGCAGCGGTTTCAACACCGGACCCAGGGGCCGGCGGGGCCAGGGAAAACGTACGAGCTGTCGGGGACGGCCGCCTACGGCGAGCTGTGGCTCGATCCGGCGTTTCCCGGCCTGCTCGGCCAGGCGCTGGGACGTCCGGTCCCCACGCTCCTCGAGGTCAGCTCCGGCGACGCCGGCCAGGTGCGGGAAGACCATCACCTCGAGAGGGTCCGACCGGGCGCGCCCGCGGCGACGGCCCAACGCCCGGACGAGCCCGAGGAACTCCGGCTTCTGGAGGCGGCCGTCCGGGACGCCTGGGAAGCGCTCAGCCACTACCGCTCGGACCCGCCGGTCAACACGGCGCCGCTCCGGCGGCAGGGCCAGACCCTGCGGGAACGGCTGCACGCCGCCGAGGGGGCCCGTCCCGGGTTCACGGCGGCCATCGGCGGCAGCGCCGGGCGCGAGCAGATGTGGAGTGACCTCGCGCAGATGACCGCCGTTCAGCCCGCGGTCGAACGGCTTGGCGAGTTGGTCGAGGACCTGCGCGCCCGGCTCCGGCTCCCGCTGAATGAGGCTCGTCCTGCAGTTGTGCCCAGGGATGACCGGGGGTGACCGTGATTCTGCCCGTTCGCGGGCGTGGAATGGATGCCGCCCTGCGTTGGCTATGCGAGGACAGCCGGGCGACGCCCAGCGGCAGATTCTGGGGTGAGATCAGCAGTGATAGGGGTAACCTGAGAGTGAGAACAGCGGATTACCCTAACGACCTCAACCACGCTTTGAGCAACGTTGCGAAGCTCGGTTGCCATTCAATTCGACTCTGCAACAGTGTTTCGCAATACGGGAAGTGCGTGTTCTCCGCACAGGCGGGGCGGCCTCGAAAACGACCGTTTCCGCACCGACCTGTCAAAAGACCGTCGTGGACACCTCGCCCGCGTTTTGAGCAGGTTACCGAAATGTGAATTGTCTTACTAGGTAATTCTCTGCTCGCAGTCTCAGGTCACCCCAAGTACACGCGCATCTGGAACCGTGAGGGCCGCCGCTCGGTGCGGCTGCACCGTCAGGTGGCCGCTGAACTCCTGGGGCGCCGGCTCCTCCCCGGCGAGGTCGTCCACCACATTGACGGCGACTCCCTGAACAACGCTCCTGAAAACCTGCTGGTCCTTCCCAGCCAGCGGCACCACGCCTCGCTGGAGCAGGACCTTCGGCGGGCTAGGCGCGGCCAGCCCACCTTGTTTCCGCACCTGCTGGAAGCGGAGCGGGGCTGGTCCCGGGGCACGCTGTTCCAGCACGTCGGTTGAACAAGGGGCAACCGCAGGCCCCGCCTCGTCGCCACACCCCTACACTAAGAGGGTGACGACCGTGGCAGTCCCCAGCGTGCTCGACCAGCTCAAGGCCCTCTCCCACGAGATTCGCTTTGAGTTGGTCCGGCACCTGGCGGGCGGCGAGCGTTGCGTCTGCGACCTCGAAGCCTTGCTGGAGCTTCCCCAGTCCAAGGTCTCTTACCACCTGGGCATCCTCCGCGAAGCCGAGCTGGTTTCCTCCGAGCAGCGCGGCAAGAACACCTATTACAGCCTGCGGCAAGATCAATTCTTTCAGTTGGGTGGGAACCTGTTGGGCGAGATTTTCATGGGTCCGCTCGCCTTGACGCATCAAACGAAATCCATATGCTGAGGGTGTGACCCGCGTTCTGATCCTGTGCACCCACAACTCCGCCCGCTCCCAGATGGCCGAGGCCCTGACCCGCGCGGCGGCGCAGCGCCGCGGCCTCGACCTCGACGTGCATTCCGCCGGGACCGAGGCCACCCGGGTCAAGGACGACGCGAAGACCGTCATGGCGGAGATCGGCCTGAGCCTGGACAACCACACCAGCAAGACGCTCTGGGACGTGCCGGACCCCCAGAACTTCGACTACGTGATTACCGTCTGCGACTCGGCCGCCGAAGCCTGCCCCGCCTACCCGGGCCGGACCCACCGACTGCACTACCCCTTCACCGATCCCAGCGGCGGAAGTCTCGACCGCTGGCGCATGGTGCGTGACCAGCTCCGGGAACAGTTCGAGGCTTTCGTGCAGGCGCTGGGGGAAGGGCGGCCAGTGCCCGAAACCTACGAGGACAGCCCTGCCGTCCCCGTCGCCTGACGTGACGGCACCCCTCCCGCGTGCCCTCGCAGCGGAGGCGCTGGGCACCTTCGCGCTGGTGTTCTTCGGCCCGGGTGCGGCGGTGGTGCAAGCGCAGACCGGCGCCCTCGGACACCTGGGCGTGGCTGCCGTGTTCGGGCTGACTATTGCGGCGGTGATCGCGGCGCTCGCCCCGATCAGCGGGGCGCACATCAATCCGGCGGCCACCCTCGCCCTGACCCTGGCGGGCCGCTTCCCACCCGGACGGGTCCTGCCCTACGTCGCCGCCCAACTGCTCGGCGCTGTCGCGGCGGCGTTCCTGCTGCTGGCGCTGTTCGGCAGGGGTGGCAACCTCGGGGTCACGCTTCCGGCCGGAAGCGTGGGCCAGGCGTTCACCCTTGAAGCCGTGCTGACCTTCTTCCTGCTGCTGGTCGCGCTGCGCTCGGGGCGGCCCGGGGTGGTGGGCGGGGTCGTCGCCCTGGAGGCCGCGATGGGCGGCCCGATCACCGGGGCGAGCATGAATCCGGCCCGCAGTTTCGGCCCGGCCCTGGTGAGTGGCCTCTGGACGGCCCACTGGCTGTACTGGGTGGCCCCCCTGCTCGGCGCTGTGCTGGCGGTGGCCGTCAACGCCCTGCTGAGCCCCAACGAACCCGAGCCCGGTCTCGCTCAGGAGTTCGTACCCGAACAAGAACCTCTCTGAGAGCGGCACTTGTTGTGTCTCTCAACTGTTGTTCTTGACAACTATCTGGGGGCGAGCGTACAGTCGCCCTATGACTGTTGCCAAAAACAACAAAGTCGGGGAGGTGAGTCAGACGGGGGCGCTGCTCCGCACGGTGACGCGCCAGTTCGCCGAGTTGCAGCAACGGAACTTCGCCTGCTGCGACGTGCAATCCACGACCCAGTGCGCGATCCTCACCACCCTGGAGCGCGAGGGCGACCAGACCCTGCGGGCCTTGACAAGCTCCCTCAATCTGGACAAGGCGTGGCTCAGCCGCAGCACCGACGACCTGGTGGAACAGGGGTTGCTCGTGAAGACCCCGCACCCCGGTGACCGCCGTGCCCTGCTGCTGCGCCTCACCGATGCGGGACACCAGGCCGCGCAGGACCTCGACGCCCAGCTCAATGCCCAATCCGCCCGCGTGCTGGCCCGCCTGCCGGAAGCGGACCGGGCGGCGACGTTGCGGCTCCTCACGGGCCTGAGCGCCGCGCTTCAGGCGGAACTCGACGGGGAGGGGGGCTGCGGATGCTGACCCGGGGAGCAAGCCCCACTGATCTTCCTGCCGCCGAGGCGTTGCTCGCCGCTCTCAACCTGCCCACGGCGGGCGTCCGCGAGCACCTGGGCGGCTTCCTCCTCGCCGAGGACGGGAACGGGCACCTGCTTGGGCTCGCCGGGCTGGAGACGCACGGCCAGGTGGCGCTCCTGCGCTCCGTGGCCGTCACGCCATCGGTACAGGGGCAGGGCGTGGCCGCCCGGCTCGTCGGGGAAATGATCGACCTGGCCCGCGCCCTGGGCCTCCAGCATCTCTACCTGCTCACCACCACTGCCGAGGGCTACTTCCCGCGCTTTGGCTTTGTGGGCGTGCCACGTTCGGGCGCTCCCGCCCCCCTGCTCGCCTCGCGCGAGTTTCAGGACGCCTGCCCAGGGTCCGCCACCCTCATGCACCTGCCCCTCAGGGAGAACGCCATGACCCAGACCATCCCCGGCCTTCAGGACCAGACCTCCACCTCCGCGCTGCTCGACGCGCTGCGTACAGGGCCTCAACTTCCCCTGGAGTTCTGGCTCCACGACGAGCGGCTGGTCGGCCCCGGTTACCACGTCACCGAGGTCAAGGCCGTAACCATCGAGGCGATGGACTGCGGCGGGAGGGCAGACGCCTGGCGCGAGACGGTGATCCAGCTTAAGGACGGCAGCGCGCGGGAGGCAGGAGAGGGGTTCATGACCACCCGTAAGTTCCTGGGCATCTACGACCGGGTGGCAAAGAGCGTCCCTGTGCGCGGGGAGGCCGAGGTCCGCTTCGAGTACGGGAACAGTGCCCTTCCCGCCATGCAGTACCACGTCACCCACATTGATCCCCAAGCGGAGCGGGTCATCGTTCATCTGCGGACGCCGGGCGTGCAGTGCAAGGCTTCTGAGAGCTGTGGGCAGCCCGCCGCCACAGCGGAGCCGGTGGAGGCCTCGGCGTGCTGCGCGCCCACGAGTGGGCGCGGGTGCGGTGGCCCGGCCACGACCGACCTGATCTCCCTGGGCTGATGCTTGACCCCTCTCACGGCCAGCGTTCCCTGGTGTGGACGCTGGCCGTCCTCACGACCGTCAGCTACGGCGCCCTGTACTACGCCCAGCCCCTCCTCGCGGTCGCCGCTGAGCACGAACGCGGGTGGTCCCGCACTCAGACCGGCCTGGCCTTCACCCTCGCCCTGCTGGTCACGGCGCTGATTGCTCCGGGGGTGGGTCGCGCCCTCGACGCTCGTGGGGGCCGGGTACTGGTTGGCGGCGGCGCGGTCCTGGGCGGCCTCGCCTTCCTGCTCCTGGCGTGGACAGACCACTACCCGCTGTTCGTCCTTGGTTGGCTGCTTGCGGGCGTGGCAATGGCCCTGACCTTCTACGAGGCCGCCTTCACCGTCCTGGGGCAACAAGTGAGCGGCGCTGCCCGGATTCGGGCCACCCTGACCATCACGCTCGTCGCGGGGCTGGCGAGCACGATCTTCGTGCCGCTCACGACCGCCCTGCTGGGGGCAAGCGGCCTCTCTGGGGCGCTCATCGGTCTCGCGGCGCTGCTGCTGGTGGCGGGCCTGCTGAGTTGGCGGGTCCTGCCTCCCACGGGACAGGCGGCGCCGGGCGCCGCCCGTCCCGCCTTTCTCCCGGACGCCTCCTTCCGGCGGCTGACCCTGGCCTTCACGCTGGCGCGGATCGTGACGGTGGGCGTGGGCCTGCAACTCGCGCCGCTGCTGCTCGCCGCCGGGTACACCCCTGGCCTCGCAGCGGCGCTCACCGGCCTGCTGGGGCTGGCCGCCCTGCCGGGCCGGGTCCTGTTCGTGCCGCTGCTCTCCCGGCTGGGGGCCTTGCCGCTGACCCTACTGCTCTTCGCGGGGCTGGGGCTGGGAGCGCTACTGCTGCACTTCCCGGCGTCCCTCGCGCTCGCCGGGGTGGGCATCGTGACCTTCGGGCTGGCGAGCGGGGCCCTGACTCTGGCACGTGCCGAGGTGCTGGCGCGGCAGTACCCTGCCGAGGTCTTCGGGGCAGCAAACGGGCGGATGGCACGGCCGGTGAACCTGGCGCAGGCGGGCACGCCGCTCCTGGTGGGGTGGCTCTACACCGTTTCGAGCGGGTACGGGTGGTCCCTGACGCTGCTCGGCGTGCTCGCGGCCCTGGCGGTCTGGGTGCTCTGGGGAAACACGGTTCCGGCGGATGTGGCGTCCAGGACTTGAGCGGCGAAAGGTGACGCATCTCCTGTGCGTGGCGTGCATACCGGGCTATCTTTAAAGAATCAAGGCGGCCGAAAGCCGCCTTCTTCCTTTGCGTCCACTGAGCTGCACTCCTCCCCCTGGCGCGACGTGTCGCCAGGTTGGGCTAACTCTGACGTGGGCCTGTGGTTGCTGTAGATGGCTCTCCCGCCCTGCGCTGGGTGATGGGCCTGGCCTTCCTGGTGGTGGCCCCGTGGCGGGCGTGGGGCTGACCCTTAGCCTACCGGCACGACCTCGAACGTTCCAACGGGCACACCGGGGGGCAGTTTGTCCTTGCGGGGCGTCCGGCGTGGGTGGACCGCCTGCACGTCGCTGAGCAGGCCTCGCACGACCACCACCCCGACTCGGCCTCACCACTCACCGTGCTCGCGTGCAGGCGGTAGGCGTCCCCGGTGCGGCGCCTGACCGTGAAGCGACGGCCGCGGCGGGCTTCCAAATGCAGCACAGGGGAGATTGGCCTCCCCGGGAGGTGCTGCACCCCTTTCACCTCGACCACCCGGAGGTCGAGCGCCTGGAGCCGGGCGATCAGCTCGGCATAGTGGACCGTGAGCTGGGCTTGCAGGGCGGGCCAGTCGGCCGCCGAAGCGCCACCCTCCAGCCCGAAGGCGTGCTCGCGGACGCGGTGGCTCTCCCACGCTTGGTTGACGTGCAGGGCGCAGTGGTCGCAGACCTCATCGAAAAACGAGGGCATCCGGCGCTCGGGCGCGCGCAGCAGTTGGGCATCTCGGTATGCCTGCTCGATCTCGCGGGCCTGCCGCACCCACCGCTCAAAGAGCCGCTCGTCCTCGACGACCGCCAGGAGCCGTTCAAACCGCCACTCTCCGGGCTCGGGCGTCTCACTGCCCTCCACCCGCCACACCACGTACCCGCGCAACCGGGCCTGCACCGCCGCGAGCAGGGGCGTGGGGTCAGGAAGGGGAGAGGAGGCGACCATCCTCTTCAGCATAGGGATCGTCCCTATCGTGGAAGACAGTCCGTTCTCCACGCCCCAAGCTTCGTCGCCGAGTCCTTAATAGGGACGCGGCCACCGTTCCCGGACCGCACGCTCACAGGCATCGTAGATGGTGCGCGCGTCGTCCGCGCTCACCTGGATGCCCGACGTCGTATAGCCGACGGTCACCCGCTGGGTGCAGGCCCGCAGTTCAGCCGCGAAGGTGGAGGACGCTGGGGCCGTCTCAGCGCCCGCTCTCCAGGCCCCCCACAGCAGGCCGCTCCCCAGCAGGGCCAGCAGCAGGAGTTCAGTCCACAGGTGCCAGGCATTCCCCCTCTCCCGGGTGGCCCACCTCGTCTTCAACGGCGAAAACATGGCTCAGGGTAGATCGTTCGTTCTCACCTTCCTGTTACACGGGCGTCCACTCCAGGGTGAGCACGCGCCAGGTAGAGAGCTGTTGTTGAACTTTGGCGCCGCTCGCCGCTCATCCTCCAGGGCCGTGTCACGGCGCTCGAGGTGTGGGGTGAATCTCAGGTACCGGTCCACCGCAGGGTCATCGCCGGGCAGGCAGGTGGGGTCGCATCCCCACCCTCCTCCCCGGCGCCCCTCGTCTGGAGCCGCCATCATTCGTGCCCAGACGGGTTACGGCAAGCCCAGGATCGTCAAGCTCGCCCCAGGTTGCAGACCCACCCCCAGGAGCAGGGCTTTCCCGTCGGGGCGGAAGGTCAAGGCCACGTTCTCCAGTTCCAGCGCGACCGGCGGCACCGGGAAGAGGGTCTGCTTCCCCGTCGCCACGTTCCCGATCACCAGCCCTGATCGGCCCTCTTCGAGGTACGCCACCTGCCCCCCGTCCGGCGAGAGGGCCAGCGAGCGCACCCGTCCCTCGGTCGGCCAGCTCCGCACCTTCTGCCCCGTCCCGGGGTCGTACACCTCCACGGCCAGCGGCGTGACCCGGTAGGCCGCCCCCGACCCGGCGATGGACTGCGCCGAGACGGCGAGGGTATGACAGTCGGCCGTGGCGACCGCCAGGCTGTGGCCCTCGGGCAGGGTCAGGCCGAACTGCACCTGCTCCAGCCCCTTCAGGCTCCACAGGGAAGCTCGGACCCCGGCCCCACGGTTCCCTAAAACCGGCGTCCGCTCGCACACGGCATCTCCAGCGGGCGTCACCCCGGCTGCCTCGCTCCCCGACCTTCGGTAGTTCCGCCCCGGCTGGCTCCCCAGGAACACTTCGCCCCGGCGAGCCAGCACCCTCGCCAGGGGCACCACGCGCCCGCCCAGCACCAGTTCCCGGTCCCCGGGTGTGAAGCCCGCAATGGTGTTCACGCCGACGACCGTCGGGCCGACGGACTTCCCGGTGAGAACGTCCCAGAACCGGACCGAACTGCTGTTGCCGTCCCCGCTCACGAGGAGCGTCCCGGCACGGTTGAAGCGAAGGCTCGCCACCAAGCGGGGATGCGCCGCCGCACTCCAGCGCACCCGGCCCGTCCTGGCGTCAATCAGGTGAACCTGCCCGTCCCCACCCGCAACGGCCAGCAGTTTGCCGTCCGCGGTGTAGGTCGCCACGGTCAGGTTCGCCTGTGGCAGAGGGTAGGCCGCCACCTGCTTCCCGGCTGGAGTGAACGTCAGGGCACCGAGGCTGCTGGCGCTGACAACGTTCCCCCCGAGCCAGGCCACATCCCGCACGCCGATGTACGTGTTGAGCTTCTGCGGCGGGGGCAGGCGCTTCCAAGCCCCGAGGTCCCAGATTCGCGGGCTGCTGCTCCCATTCGCCAGAAGGAAGCGGCCATCCGCGCTGAAGGCCAGTCGTTCGGTCCAGTCCGGGTAGGAGGGCAGGGAGCGGCCCTGTCCGTTACCGAGGTCGTACACCGTGACCGACTGGTTGTACGCCTTGGCGAAGCTCATCCCCCAGCCCACCGCCAGCCGCCTCCCCGACGGGTCGAACGTGAGGGCGCTCGCGGCCCCTGGAGTGACGGGATCGCCCATGAACTGGACGTCCTCCCCCGGCACGCGGGTCAGGGTGGGCAGGGCCTCCAGCGAAGGCAGGGCGTAGCGCAGCACTTTCTCGCCCTGCGAGGCCGCGAGTTGCCGCCCGTCGGGACTTAGGGCGATGGCCGAGAACACAGGGAAGGTGGTCGAGGGCGGCGCCGTCAGCTTCCGCCATGCCCCCGGCTGACCGAGCAGCACCTCGCCCCCGCAACGAATGGCGAAGGTCCCGGCGGCGTAGGTGAGTTGCGGCCATGTGGGCGTCTTCTCCGGGAAAGCGCAGAGATCACGCGCCAGCACCGTGACCTGCTGGTCCCGCACCCGCACCAGGGTCCCGCCCCGGTCCAGCGCGAGGAAGTCGGCGCCCGCCGGGACCAGGCTGGTCAGGCTGCGGCCTGTGGGGGACAGCAGGGCGAGGCGCTGGCCGTCCGGACTGAACAGGCCGAGCCGGTCGGCGGAGACGGCAGCGACGGTCCGGGCATCCCCGCTCACGGCCACGAGTTCGGCAGGGCCACCGGGGACGCTGCCCCGGGCCTGAACCTGGACGGCGCCCGCACTTCCGCCAGCAAGCAGCGTCACGGAGAACAGGAGGCGTTTCAGACGGTCACCGGGTACGGAGGTCATCGACATGGGTTCACGGCGTTCTACCGGGAAGGCCTGACCACGGTCTGAGGGAGGACCCCGGCCTCAGCCCACCCCCACCTTGAGCTTGAAGGTGATCTTCGCCTGCCCCCCTGCTGGAACGTCCACCCGGCGCTCCACGTTGACCTGCGTCCCCTGCACCGCCTGACCGTCCACCGCCAACGCGCGGCCGTACACCTGCTCCCGGACCTGGACCCTCGTGGGCCGGGTCTTCGTACTCGTCAGGGTGTAGGTCACCTGATAGGTCGTGCTGAGCACCTTTCCGGCGGGGTCCTTCTCCTGGCCCAGCCGTTTGACCCTCCGCTCGTAGCGCAGTTCGTTGTCCGCCCCCACGCCCCCAGGTCGAGGTCCACCGCCCGCCCCGCCTGGGCGGCGGGCAACAGGACGGCTCCCACGGGAACACCTTCCTCCCGGACGGAGAGCGGGCCACTGGGCAAAGCCGTGTCCGGCGTGAATTTGTAGTGGCGGCTCGCCCGGCCCTGTCGCTCCTGCGGATCGAAATACGTGCTGATGCTGTCGTAGCGGGTGAAGCCGGTGATCTTCGGCTGCACGAAGGGCAAGGTCAGGGTCTCGCCCCGGTCCAGCTTCAGGCCACCGGCGAGCGTGTAGCGTTGCAGGCCGCGCAGTTCACCCGCGCTGGTGACAGGTCTGGTCGCCACACTCAAGTGGGCGGTTCCAGCGGTCGGCAGGGGCGGCGGGGCCGGGGTCGCCTGGGCCGCTCCCGTCTGACCCGCCACGGCGAAGGTGCGGACGTCACCCGCGAACAGGTCCACCTGCCGCGCGTCAAAAGCCTCGCCCCCCAGGTTGCGAATCTCGGCGAGCGCCGCCAGCCGGGCCTGGGCACCGGCCGCCTCCAGCTCGTAGAGGGGGGACCACGACAGCGCCTGGGTGCGGTAGCTCACCTCCCCGGACACCTGCCCCTGTCCGGCCACCTCGAAGCGCGCCGCGACGCCTCCCTGGAACCAGTCGAGGGGTGGCGGGCTGGTGAAGGCCAGTTCGTCGCGGCGGACGTTCAGGAACTCGCCGGACACGAGCCGCACCAGCAGGTCGGGGGCGCGGACGAGGGTGCCGTCCAGCGCGGGCTGCCCGGTCCGCAGCACCTTCACCGCCTGGCCCTCCTGGGTGGTGAGCCAGTCGAGGTCGGTGGGCAGGGTTTGGATGCGGACGAGTGGCGCCCCGAAGAAGCTCAGACTGCCCGGCTGCACGAGGGACCAGGCTTCCCGTGTGAAGGTCAAGCGGTGGGCGGCCGTGCCCCCCGAGGCGGTCAGCGTGACGGGTTCCCGCACTTCGGCGAACGTGGAGTAGAGGCGCAGGTCGGTGGCCCCAGCGTGGGCGCACAACCCTAGGGCGAGGACCAGACCGGACAGGGACAGGCGGCGCGGCATGGCGGACATCCTGTCATGCGGGGGCCGGCGTCGCCGCTGAAATTAGGCAATGGCGCGGGTCCAGTGGTTCGCCAGGGAGGCGCCAGCCCCACACGGGCAGCCATCTTGTCCGTAAAGTCTTCTACGGCTCCCGCACCACCGCGAGCCCGTCCGGCGCCGTGAACACCGCGTAGTTGCCGCCGTGCAGGGTCGGCCCGAAGCCCGCCCAGGGCAACCGGACCTGATACCGGGCTTTCTTTGTCCCCACGTCATAGGCCAGCAGGGAACCGCCCACCCGCCCGACGTACACCTTGTTCCCCCAGGCGTCCAGCCGGGAGACCTGCCCACCTCCCGGGATCACCAGCCCGGTTCCGGTCGGCATGGTCACCCCGTTCAGGCTCACGGGCGACCGGCCCGTGGTGGGAATCAGCCGCAGTTCCCCAGCCCGGCTCTCGAACAGCAGGTACTCCCCGACCGGGCCGAGCCGGCAGCGCCCGTCGTCCGGGGCGGCAAAGGTGCGAACTGGTTTCTGGGGCGTCTCGCCTGCGGCCCTGCCCGTGGCCTCGAACTGTCGCAGCCGCTGCCCGCACTGATCCAGCACGTACACGAAGGGCGCCGCGTAGAACGCCTCGTTGCCCGTGTGCTGAATCATGTTGCCGCCCGGACACTGGAAGTCCGCCGCGAGGTTGAGCTGGCGGCGCACCTTGCCAGAACGCAGGTCCACCCACTGCAACTGCGCGCGGTCATCTGGACCCGGGGCGCCGAAGTCCTTGACCAGCACCTGAGCGTCCCCGACCACGAGCGGGCCGACCGTCGCGCCGAAGCGGTAGAGCGGCTTGCCGGTGGCGTTGTCGAAGGCGTGCACTCCTGGAAAGTGCGGCTCGCCCCGGTAGGCGTTCCAGAACGCGACCCCCTGCACCGCGCCGCTGAACTCCGTCATCTCCAGTTCCTGAGCCTGCCAGCGGGTCTTGCCGGTCGCGCCGTCCAGGGCCATGACGCCGGGCGCGTCGTTCGGGGCCATCATTCCCGCCAGGGTGGTGACGTACAGCGTCCCCGCCTGCACCTTGATGTCGCGTACCTCGGTGGGCAGGGTCACGCGCCACTGCACCTGACCGTCCGAGGCGCGGCGGCGGGTGAGGACGCGCTTCTGGGTCAGGAGCACGCCGCTGTCCGTGGTCGCCATCACTCGGCCCGCGTCTGCCGCCTGCCAGACGAGCTTCCCGGTGGCGAGGTCACGCGCCTGCCAGACGCCCTTCGACAGGGACAGCACCCGTGTGCCCGCCAGCCAGACGTTCTGTTCACCGGACTCGCTCCGGTCCACGGCCAGCGCCCAGAGGGGCCCCACTTCACGGACACCGTCGACGCGACCCACAGGGATCGGCCCCTGATAACCCTGCGGCCTCAGCAGTTGCGCTTCCCCCACGGAAGCCGCCAGCAGGGCCAATACGCCCCAGACCCGGAATCGTTTGTGCATGGCCTCAGGATAGGCAGCCAGGGGAAGGGGGAGCGTCCACCCTACGATGGAGGCTCAAGCGCAGCTCAAGCCGACAAGGATGCCCAGGAGGATCATGCCGTGAACCGTTACGACGATCAGGCCCGACTCACCTTCCACTACGCCCGCGAGGAGGCCAACGCCCTGCGGCACGCCCAGGTCGGCCCCGAGCATCTGCTCCTCGGGTTACTGCGGGCCGAGGGCACTGGCCGCGACGTGCTCCTCGGGCTGGGAGCCGACCTCGCAGGAATGCGCCAGCAGGTCAGGGAACTGAGTCCCCCGGGCGAGGCCACCTCCCTCAACGACGTGCCCAACATCACCCCGCTCGCCCGCCGGGTCATGGAGGTCGCCTCGCAGGAGGCGAGGACGCTGGGCGCCCCCGTCACGTCCACGCCTCACATCCTGCTGGGCATCGTGCAGGTCGGGCAGCCCGTCACCCGGCACATCCTCGCCTCCCTCGGGGTCGCCTCCCAGGTCATCGTGGACCGGGCGCGAGCCGCGCCTCTGGCCGCCCAGGCTGAGATGCCGATGGAGGATCAGGAGAGGAGACCACAGGTCGAGGCGCTGCGCCACCTGCTTGAAGAAACCCTGAGTCGGGATGGCACGCCGCCCGCCGGGATGACGGAGGACGAGGTGGCCGCTCTGGTGATCGAGGGTGGGGACCCCAGCCTCATCGCCCTGTTCGAGGACGTGGTGTACCGCTGGGTCGCCGGGGACAGTCTTTCCGAGAACAGGAAGCACGCCGTCTTGCTGCACCTCGTCAACCACGCCCTGCGGCGGCGGGATTGAAGCTCCGTCCCCTCAAGGCCATGCACGCCCCAGGTGTGACAAAGACAGCCAGGTCTGCGCGGGAGGCTGGGGCCGGACAACCTGGGTGATCAAGACGACCGCCGATGGTTGTTGTCCACCCCCCTGCCATTCCAGCCCGGCTGCACCCAAAGGCGGAGGACCCGATCAGCTTCGTTCGCTACCGTGCGGCCATGCCACAACATCTGGGCCTGTGGTTGGGCCTCCTGACCTGTACAGCGGGTGCCACGTCCCTGCCCATCGAGCGGGTCCTCACCGGCCACATCGGCTGGACCACCGGCGCTGCCCTTTCTCCGGACAGTGGACAACTCGCCCTGGTTTCCCGCTCCGCCCTCTTCCTCACCGACCGCGCCACCGGGAAGCGAGTGAGCCTGGCCGGGCACACCGGCCCCATCACCGCCGTCACCTACACCCCCGACGGTCAGACGCTCTTCTCCGGGGGCAACGACGGCACCGTCCGCCGCTGGGACTCGGGGACAGGCCAACGCCGCTCCACCCTGCAAGCCTGCGGCTTCGTGAAGGACGCCCCGCAGTACCGCGAGCAGGTCACCACCCTGGCCGTCCGCTCTGCCTCGGACTTCGTGGTCGGCTGCGCCGGGCAGCTTCAGGTGTGGCGGGGGGGCCGCCTGGTCCGCACCGTCCCGGGCACGCTCGCCGCCTACAGCCCCGACGGGCAGCGGCTGGCGGTCGCGGACAGCGAGAGGCCCCTGAAGATGTACGACGCGGCGACCCTCAAGGTGCGGGCGACCCTGGCGCTGCCTCTTCTCCCGCGGCCCATCGACGTGTTCACCACGCCTGGCTCCCCCAGCGCCCTCGCCTTCTCACCGGACGGCTCGCGCCTCGCAGTGGCCTTCAGGGACTCCATGCCCAAGGTCGAGAACTTCATGGCCTCCGTGTACGACACCGGCACGGGCGAGAGGGTGTTCAATCTGGGGGGACAGCCCGACTTCGTGGACGGCCTCGCCTACAGCCCGGACGGCCAGACCCTCGCCGCCACCGGACGCAGCAGCACCAAGCTCTACGACGCGAGGACAGGCAAGCAACTGCGCCTCCTTCAGCCTCCGAACACCCGCATCGGTGTGCTCGCCGTGGCGTGGACACCCGATGGCCGCAACGTGATCGCCACGAGTGTCAAGAAGGGGGCCGAGGTGCTCGACCTGACCGGCCAGGTGAGGCAGACCTACACGGTCCCAGACGACTCGGTGATGGCGCTCGCCTGGAACCCGGCCGGAACGCTGCTGGCGACGGGAGCGCGGGACGGCCGCATCCAGCTCTGGAAGGGAACAAGCCCAGCCCGGGGCTGGGCGGCCCACCCCGAGGGCGTGAACGACCTGAGCTTCTCGCCGGATGGCACGCGCCTGGCCTCGGGCGGGCAGGACGCCTTCCTGCGCCTGTGGGACACGCGGGGCCAGCCGGTCACCGCGCTGGGGCTGAAGTCCAACGGGGTCGGCTGGCCGCAGTTCTCCCGGGACGGTGGAACGCTGCTGTTCGGCGACTGGGTCGGGCTCTTCGCCGTCCGCACCGCGAGGCTCACCCGGCAGCCGAACTGGTCCATCCAACCCGTCGAGGCGGCGTTGTACAAGCAGGGAGGTCAGGCCGCCTACAACGATCCCCAGCGGTGGGTGGCCCTGACAGGTGGGGCGTACTGGCAATTCAAATCCTCAGGCGGCAGCACGTTTGCCCTGCGGCTGCTGCCCGATGGCCGCACGGTGCGGGAACTGTCCGCGGCATCGGGAGGGGCGGCGCTGAGCCAGTTCGACTCGGTGACGGGGAGGCTGACCAAAACCATCCTGACGGCTCCGAAGTTCGGAGACCTGTACGCCGCGGGTTTCAGCCCGGACGGCCGCCGTTTTGCCTCGGGCCGTGCGGACGGCAGCACCGAGGTCTGGGCCGTGGATCAACGCCTGGGCCTCCAGCGGCTCATGTCCTTTCCGGGAGAGGGCACCGTGGACCAGACAGTGTTCAGCCCGGATGGGCGACTGCTCGCCGCCCTACACGGGGACAGCGTGAACGTGTTCGACCTGGAGAAGGGGGTGGAGGTGGGGAGCTACCGGGGCTTGAGCGCCTCGACGCGGGCAGTAGCCTTCAACTCGGCGGGCACCTTGCTCGCCGTGGGCAGCGGCACGACGGAGCGCGGCGGAACGGTCACGGTGCTGCGGCTGAGGTGACGGGGAAGACCCCAACGGGCATCCCTTCCCCTCAGCGCGCCCCCTGGGTCATCAGGGTGGCGCGGTACGGTGAGGTCCCCGCCAGGATCAACAGGCCGACCCGTTCCTGGCCACCTCGGGTAAAGGACCAGACCGTCGAGGTGACCTGACCCACGTCCGCCCGGTTTACCAGCCGCCACCCGGCGGTTCGCAGTTGCGCCGCGTAGTGCTCGGTCAGGGCAGCCCGGTCCAGCCGCGTCTCGACGCGGGCAGTCTGGGTCACCTCGTCCCCACCGCCGCCACCTCCCTGCGGCCACACGGTGCTGCCCTCGGGCGCGACCAGCGTGGGCAGTTGCAGGAACAGGGACGCGGAAGGCGAGCGGGAACCCATGGACTCGATCAGGCGCTCGGTGTCCACGCCCTGCTGCCGCCGCAGGGTGACCTGGGTGGTGCTCCCCACCGCGCGGGCGGACACCTGGACGAGCCGCGCCGGGTTCTTCTGGTACCAGGCCCGGTTAAGGATGGAGGTGCTGGGCTGGAACCCGCCCTGCGCCTCGTAGGGGCCGCCCAGCAGGCCCGTCGCCTCCTGCCACCCGCTGCCGAGCGCCTTTATCAAGTGGGCTGACACCTGCTGGGGCGTCAGGGCCGTATCGAAGTACACGGCGGTCGTGGTGGGCGTGGCGCCCTGGCCAAAGGAGGTTTGCACCGTGCCGACGACGCGGCTCCCGGCGGGGAGGGCTACGCCCAGGTTCCCGGGGACCTGCCCCACCAGCACTTCCGTACCGCCCTGGTCCCCCGTCCAGTCGGGGCTGAGGAAGCGTTGCAGCAGTTCAGCCGCCGTGGGGGCGGGCCGGGGGGCAGGCGCGGACTGGGCGAGGACGGGCGTGAGGGCCAGCAGCCCCAGCAGGGGCAGCAGTTTGTGGGGCATGGTTCAGCTTGTCCGGCCCCTCCTGACCCGGCGTGAGAGGGGCGTGAAGTGCTCAACCTCGGTTTCCCGAGCCCCTATAGGGCAGTCGCCGGGTAGTAGACGTACCGGGAATTGGGTTAAGGGGACGTGCGCTGAGGAGGCTCATCCCTCTCCACCCACGAGTTGCCGGACTCGACGGACCCAACCATCCGGCGTGGGCGTAGGGAGTTCTGCAACACGGCGCGCGGTTCCACCGCTTCTGTGCGCTACCTCTCCACCACACCTCGGGCGATGCCTTCCGCAATCCGCTCCCGGTACCTGTCCTCCTGGAGCGCCCCCGCTTCCCGCTCGTTCGTCATATACCCGACCTCAATCAGGGCAGCGGGCACGTTCGCCTTCCGCAGCACATAGAAGTTGTACTTGTCCTCAAACGTGACGCCCTCGTTCTTGGCCCCCGTCGAGGCTACCACCGCGGCTTGAACACGGTCGGCGAGCTTGCGGGACTCCACGAGGAGGGAAGGACCGGCTTCCTGACGGGCGATAAAGGTTTCCACGCCCTGATCCGCCGGATTCCGCGGCGCATTGACATGGATGCAGATGAAGGCGTCGGCGGACGAGGGAATCCGCCGCACACGGTCCTGGAGGGACAGTTCGGTCTCATCGTTCCGCGTCAGGATGACCGTGACCCCTTGCTTCTCCAGGCGCGCTTGAACCTTCTTAGCGATGTCGAGAACGACATCGTCTTCCCTCAGGTGGCCGTCCAGGCCAACCACGCCAGGATCACGGCCGCCGTGGGCCGCGTCGAGCACCACCGTCAGGTGCTTCCCGCCCGGCGTGGAGGCGAGGGCCAGCGGTGGCGTGAAGGCCCCCAGCAGGGACGGAACGAGGGCCAGGATGAGAATGCGGGGTCGTTTCATGGGGGTCTCCTTCGGTTCGATCAGGGCGTGGATGCGTTGCGAGAGGTGCGTGCTGCGCGCGGCCTGGCTGGTAAGGAGCGCTGGTCCGCCGTGCAGGGAGGGCTGGCCCTGCTGGACGAGCGTCAAGATGGCCTGCGCGAGGGTCAGGCAAGGGGCATGCTGCGCGGCCCACGCATCGCAGACCTCCTCGCTGGCATCGCGCCACGCGCGCAGGGCGACCCAGTTCAGGGGCTGGAACCAGAGGAGGTGCGTCAGAAACGACAACCCGAGGTTCCAGAGGGGATCACGCCGCAGGAGGTGCGCGCATTCATGGGCGAGGACCGCGTCGAGTTCAGCGGCGCTGAGGCGGCTCTGGACGTCGTGCGGCAGCAGGATGTAACGCGTGCCGAGGGCACAAGGGACGGGCAGGCGAGTCCAACACACTTCGATTCCGCCGCGTCGGCCGCTCCCGGCGACGAGGTGCTGAAGGTGGGCTCGTAGGTGCGGATCGTCCACGCGGCCGATGTACCGCCGCCGCACCACGATGTAAGCGGCACCGAAGCGGGTGACGGCGAAGATGATGCTGCCGAGCAAAAGAACCGCCACCCAGTCCACAGCGTGCGCATCGGGGGTGGCCGGGCCGACACCGACCTCACCGGTACGCTCACCGTCGATGGTTTCGCTCCGTCCTGCCGCCTGCCTATGGTGTCCACTCCTGGCAATGCCCTCGTGGAGGAGGACGGGCCCGGTGAGCGGCAGGGCCTGGCGGTGCAGTGGGGCGAGGGCGGACGTGAGCAGTCCGGCGATCAGGGCGATACGCAGGGCGGCGTCGCGGATGAAGGCCGTTTGGAAGGTTGGAAGCCGCAGGAGGGCAAGCGTGAGGGCGAGGATGATGGTGCTGTGGAGGAGGTAGGTGGCGAGGAAGTCACTCACGCTTCGCCCGCTCGTCGAGGAGTGCCTGGAGCCGTTCGATTTCTTCGGGGCTGGCCTGACCCTGGGTAATGGCGGTGGTCATGAGGCGGAGGGCTGAACCGTCGAAGACGCGCCCGATCAGGTCCTTGACGGCGTGTTGTTCGACTTCTTCCTGGCTGATGGCGGCGGCGTAAAGGTGGCTGGGCTGGCCGGGATAGCGGGTGACGTAGCCCTTGTCCAGCATGCCTTGCAGGTTGGTCTGGATGGAGGTGTGAGCGGGTTTGGGGGTGTGGGGGAAGGCGGCGAGGATCTGTTTGATGGTGGAGGGGCCAAACCGCCAGAGAATCTTGAGGAGGGTGAGTTCGCGTTCCGTGGGGCCGGGGTGTGGGGGTCGGGCCATGCGTGTCTCCTTGAACGCCAGGGTATACGAGTTAACTCGTAATGTCTATGAGTTAACTCGTACCACCTCGTACGATAGGCTTGTCGCGGCCGCCCTGGACACAGGAGAATCCTGAGCAGAACGCATGGCGACGGCTGTTGGTGACCTCGCCGCACAAAGCGCTGGGAGAGGCTATTTTCGACGCACGAGTGCGGGCACAGGGGGCTTCACGAGAAGCAGAGTGAAATCCAGAGGTCACAACAGGTCCAGCAGGATTCCGACGCCACACCCGACCAGCACGTCCCCTTAACCCGACTCCTGGCACGGGTACTACCCAAGAGCCGGAACGTACCGGTCAGGGGGCAGGCACGCTCAGCACTGCCTTGTCCGTCATCACCACCAAGTGCGCGCCCACCCGCCATGCCCCCTGTACTTCACCCGCCGCCCGGATGAGCTGCACCACCCGGGCGCGACGGAGGTCCACCACAGCCAGCCGCCCAGGCCCGAACGCCGCGCAGGCTGAGAAGACCGCGGAGGGTCCGGCCTCGGCGAACACCGTCTCGACCGAGCAGCCACGGGGCAGCGGCGTCGCCCTCGGCAACGACAGGCGCACGGGCCGCGAGCCTCCCAGGAGCCAGGTCCCGTCCACCGTACGGAGGACCTGCCGTGTCTGCACCTCCCACACTGGGCGGGACGGCGAGGTTTCGGGGCGTAAGGCCGTGAGCAGGGCGCGGTCCCCCCGCACGTACCGGCCCGCCGTGCGGGGCAGGCACTGCACGTGCCGGGCTCCCCGCAGCGTCCCCTCGGCGCAGACCTGCGCGTCGTGTACGTACGGGTGGCTCAAGTTGCGGGCCCCCACCAGGGCCGGGAAGGTGTAACGGACGGTGATGGTGCGCCCGCTGCGCACTTCCGCCACGTTGACGACATATCCCCGGCCGTATCCAAACACTCGCCCGCCCGCCACGCGCAGAGGTTCGCCCCCCTCCCGGCTGGACCAGACCGTGCGCCCGGTGGAGACCTTCACGCCCTGGCTGTACCCCTCGATGCCCGTGCGGGCGCCGAAGACCGCGACTCCGTCATCCACGGCGAAAGGACCGAGGGGGTCACCGGCTCCCACCTGCCAGCGCGGCTGGCCTGTCCGGGCATCCCAGGCACGCACGTCGTCCACCGTCGCGCCCAGCACCACGTCCCCCGCCCGTTGCAGGAAACGCAGCGGCGTGCTGACGGGCGCCCGGCCTCCCCAGGTGAGGGGGCGGGGCGCGGGCGCCGTCCAGACTCGCCTGCCCGTCCGGGCGTCGTAGGCGTGCAGGCGCGCGAAGCCGTCGTCGGCGAGCACCAGCCCATTCCCCACGGCGAGGCTTCCGAAGGAGGTCAGCGGCGCCGACCAGCGTTCCTGGCGCAGGGTGGGATCGTAGGCCCGGACCTGGCCCTCCGACATCAGGTAGACCTGGCGGTCGTCCGTGGCGACGCGCGGGGCCACAGGTGACGTGACGACCGGGCGCACCGCGGCGGGAAAGACCGGCTGGGGTCCGGCACCGCCCGCCCTTCCCCAGCCGCAGGTCAGGAGAAGCCCAATCAGGGCCGCGCAGCGGGCCCGCCGCGGAACCGGAGTAGAGGGCATGGTGCCCTTCACCTTACCGGCCATCCCTGACTGCGGCCTGAGGTGGGCCGATGGCGCGAGCGCATCAGGCGTGGTCTGGGATGCCAGCGGCCCCGCTGACCACGCCCCAGCCGTCAGGGCTTGGCGACCGGAGGAGGGACCCTGGGCGCGAAGGCGTCGTCGATGGTGCCGCGTTTCTCATACACTGGCGTCCACCGTCCGTCGGGCGCCACGCGGCCCCGCCGCACCGCATGTCCAAACCCCGAGCCGCTTACCCCCTCGTACTCCACGCTCCCCGGCCACCGGGGTTCCTCGCCGCGCACGGTCACAACAGCTTCCAACACCGCGTCAAGCGCCCCACCCGCCGGAGTCGGCCAGACGTCCCACGATGTTCGCCCGACGCGGGCGGCCCACGTCTCCTGCCAGTGGTCCTCCCGCCAGGCCGAGCAGCGCACCTCCCTCTCCACCCAGTCACAGCGTTCATCGGCCCGGCCCACTGGGAAGAGGGTCAGCCGTTCCCCATCCCCGGTCGGGAACAGGTCGGCAGGCAGGACCCGCTGCCGCCTCAACTCCGCCGCGGCCCGGTCCGCTGGCGTGGTGTTCGCGGCGGCCCGCTCGGCGCCGAGGGTCGGGCCGAGGAAAAGCTGTCCGGCCTGCCAGACCACCTTCACGCCGAGCAAGGCCTGGAGGTCGCGGGCGGCGAGGAACACGTTGGTTGGGGTCGCACGGGGCGGCGTCACGGGCCGCCTTACTGTGTCCGTGGAAGTGAGGTGGGACGACGCCTCTCCCGACGTACGGTCGATGAGCCAGACGACGGTCGGGGAATACGCATCACCCAGGGCGAGGGTGGAGGGCGTGACGAGGCAACTCAGGTCCTCCCGGTGCTGGTGCAGCCACGGGCAGGAGACAAAGGCGCGGCCCTGGACAACCTGGACCGCCTCATGGGAAACGGGAGCGAGCAGGGCAGCGCCCAGCGCGGCGGCGAGCATGGTCTCAAAGTAATCGGCGGTCTTGACCCTGGCCTGATGGCGTGAGGAGGGGTCGCACCCGCCGCGTCAGGAAGGACCCATTCGGGTGGGGACTCCGCGCGCTCAGGGGCCCTGGGTGAGGCTGGCGGGACTCACCTCAAAGATGTCTGCCGCCTGCGTCAACCGGCAGGTGAAGGGGGCGCGGGTCAGCCCTCCCGGCGCTCCCTGGAGGCGCACGCTGCCCCGGAGGGTCCAGGACCCATCACGGAACCGGCCCGGTTCCGTAAAAGCGACGGTCACGCTGCTGGCCCGCCGGATGGCGACGTTCGCCACGGCGGTACAAGCGGCGTGGGCGTCGTGAGGAGTCCAGCCCCGAAATCGGTCCGCCTTCGCCAGGGCGACCGTTCCAAGGGCCACAGCGAACATGACGCAGAGGCCGATGACAAATAGGAACGGCCGGGCCGGCTTCGTCGCCACAACACATGTTCACCTCCCCGGATGATGCGGAACTGAAGGCGATGTGCCAAAGGCGATCAACCATCACGTCGAACGTGCTGCGTAGCCCTCACGCGCCGTCAGCCCCGGCCCATCACGCTGGAGGCATGCGCCCTGCCATTCCCTTCCTGCTCGCGGCCCTTTCCCTGTGCTCTGCGCGTGCCGACTCCTGGGTGGACCCCCACCCCCGGCTCTTCAGCTCGGATGCTGGGCTGACGACTTACGGGTTCAAGGTGCTGCCCAGGGCAGGAAGGTTCGGTGTCCCGGCGACCGGGGAGTTGTTCAGGCTGACGGTCACAGGGACCACCCCAGTGGTCTGGAGAGGCACGTTGAAGAACCATCCGTTGAACGTGTCCCTCTCTCCTCGGGGGCACGTCGTCACGCTGGACACCTACGGCGGGGACCGGCAGGGGCGGCACGCGCTCGTCATCTACAGCCCGCGGGGTCAGGTCGTGGCCGATCTGTCCTTTTCGGACGTTGTTCCGGGCAAGCCGAACTCCACGAAGTTCGGTCTGGGCGTGTCTGGGCTGTTCTTGTCACAGGGCTACCAGGCGAAGTTCGTGTACTACGACAAGCCCTACTTTGCCCTGCGGGACGCGAAGGGAACAGGGCCGGTGTTCGACCTCGACACGGGGAAGCAGAAGCGGTGACCCTCACGGCCCGTCAGCTTCCGCACCGTAGGGTGGAGGCAATCCATGACCCTGAGTCGCCTCCTGCGCTGCTGCGTCCTGCTCGCTGCCGCCTGTCTGGGTGCCGGACTGGCCCAACCCATCCGTGCCCCCACCAGCGCCGTAGGTCCGGCCTTCCTCCCCACGTTCCCACCGCGTCCAGTCCTCTGGCGGACCTTAATCGACCCGCCCCTCTCTCCCGTCACGACCACCCTCGCGGTGGAGGGCGAGCGGCTTTTCCTCCTGCACCGGGGCCGCCTCCGCGCTCTTGATGCGGCGAGCGGCGCCGTGCGCTGGGAGGCGGGCACCGGTCTGCTGGCCCCGCTGACGGTGCACAGCGGCGTGGCGTACACGACGGGAGCCGACGGTCTGCGCGCCTTCCGCGCCTCGGACGGTCGCTCCCTGTGGACCACCGCCCTGCGCCCGAACGCCACCCGCGAGGACGGGGGCGCGTGGGCGCAGAACATCGCCCGCGTGGGCGGGACCGTCGTCGTGAACACCACCTCGGGAGCCTGGGGAGTGGACGCCTCCACCGGGCGGCAACTCTGGCACCGCCCCCGCTACGACGCGACGGGGCCGGTGGCGAGTGCGGGGGACCTCGGGGTCTGGATCGCGCCCGACTATTTCCATCCGCAGGTGCTGGGCGTGGACCTGCGCAGTGGGCGCACCGTCTGGCGGGTGGACTTTTCGGACGGAACGGCAGTGCGGGTGGAGGACGACACGCTGTTCGTGGGTTCAAGCCGGGTGGGTGTGCGCCTGATCGACGTGCCCACGGGCCGCAGCCTGCGGGTCACCTACGACTTCGCCTCAGCCCTGCCCCAGGGAAGCCGGGCGGGTGCGTCCTTCCTCACCCCGCTGGTGAGCCGCAACGCCGTCTGTGCCAGCGGGCAGAGCGTGGGGCGGCCCGTCGTGGCCTGCCTGCCCCGGACGGCGGGGCGCCGTGTTGGTGGGGACCGAGCCCTCCTTCCCCGGCTGGCCGGGCGCGCGAGCCGGTCTGCGGACGTGCCGCAGTACCTCGTGCGCGAAGGGTTCCTGACCGCTGCGGGGGACTACTGGCTGCTGGGCGGGGAGTACGCGACACGCACGGCGATCCGGGGCGGGGGGCTGACCTTCGGCGCGCCAACCGACTTCGTGGAGCGGGAGGGCCTCGCCTTCTACGCCGTGCCCGAGGCGTTGACAGTGGTGGGGGTGCGGCTGGACACGGGTGCGCTGGCCTGGAGCGCGCCTCTGCCGAGCAAGTGGCGCGACGTGCTGCTGACGCCCACCCGCATCCTGGTCGTGAATGGTGGGGAAGTGCAGGGGTACGCCAGACCGGAGACGGCGCAGAAGTAGCCGCACCGAAAGCACGGCGGGAATTTCTTACGCCGCTGGCACACTCGTCACAGCTTCACAAGCCAAGTGAACCGCACGTCTTTCACGCCCTCTCTCCTCGTCACCCACAGATCATCGGATGGACGGTCCACACCGATCAAGTGCGGATCAACCACTCTTCTTAACCTGGCGTCATGCCGAACAACGACGCGGGGGGAATGCGACGCGCCTTCATGCTGTGCTTGACGCTCGGGTTGGTCACGACGGGCGGACAAGCCCGGACGCCGCCGGAGCCGCGCACCGCCCTGGAATTGCAGCAACTCGAGCCCACCCTCGCCGGACAGCCGGTCAAAATGCGTCTCTTGATCTACCGCTGGGGCAACGGTGCGCAGGTCGTCGGTGGGCTGCGCGACGACCACATTCCCTGTCCCCTGTTCAAGGTGTATGACAAGGCGGGCGGGCCGCCGATCATTGAGCGGTATCTCACGGCCAATTGCGACGTGGGCAAGAACGTCACCTTCAAGACCGGCGAGCAACGCGTCTACGCGGTCACACTGCCGATGAAGCTCGCGCCCGGCGCGTACACCGCCATCCTGACCTTGCGCAGTCAGCCACCGATGTACGCGCGGACCATCGTGAACATCGGGCCCGGCCCCTTCGTGGCCGAACTGGTGTTGCCGAGCGGTGCGAAGGCCGGGAAGCCGCTTGACTTACGCGTGGCCTTTCGCAACGTGTGGCGCAGCACCGCGAGCCGTGACCTGCGGCTGTGTGGACAGGGGCTCTTGATCCGCGACGCAGAGGGCCAGACGGTGTACGACAACCGGCCCGAGAAGACCGCGTGCACCTCGGACCTGCGGCCCACCACGGTGGCCCCCGGCGGCGTCCACATCGAACCCTGGGGTCCGCTGCCCGCACTGAAGGCCGGTCGGTACACCGCCGTGCTGTGGGGCGAAGGGGCCGTGAAGCGCTTCGAGGTGCGGCCTTGAACGGCGCGGGGGGTGTGGAAGCGGCGCCCCGTCTCACCCGCCGTCAGGTCGCAGGCGGCAGCGTGACGCCATGTCCTTCGCCCTGCTCGCCGCCCTCGCCGCGCCGACGTGGACTCTGACTCGCACCTCCGTCGTGGGCTTTTCCTCCCAGGGTCAGCTCATCACCCGCGAGGAGGCGAACGGCCGCTTCTTGCCCGAACTCACGCTACGCGACCCCGACACGGCCGAGGTCACCGGCCGAGTGGTCTTTCCCGAGGCGGGGGGCGACGTGGGGGATTTGCTGGCCGTCACGCCCGATCTGAAGGCCGCCGCGTGGGTGGGCGCGGACGGCGACACCCTCACGGTGCGCTCGCCCTCCGGGCGGTGGTCGTCGAGCATCCCCGGCGTGCGCGGCTCGCGCGAGTTGCTGTTCAGCCCGGACGGCCGCACGCTCGCGGTCGCCAACGACAACGGCTACGTGCAACTGTGGAACGTCGCGGACGGCGTGCGCCGCGCCACGCTGCTGATGCGCTCGCGGCCCGACCAGCTCGCGTTTCGGCCCGACTCGCAGGTGCTCGCGGTGAACGAGCGGGTGTGGTCGAGGGACGGCAGCGTGAGCGTGTGGAGCCTGGACACCGGCGAGCGACGCGGCACCGTGCCTGGCACGCAGGGCTTGTCACGGTCGATCTTCGCCTACGCGCCGGATGGCCAGACGCTGCTGATGGAGACGCCGCGCTTCACGGTGGGCTGGATCGATCCCGAGAGCGGCGAGGCGGTACGTCAGGTGCCGACCTTCGTGACGCCCTGCCCGAAGGGCTCACCCTTCCCGAAGTGCGCGCACGCGCCCTTCGCGGCGTCGCTCAGCGCGGACGGGTCGCGGCTGGCCCTCAACGTGGTGCCGGGCTCGTACGAGGCGGGCGCGCGGGTGCTGGTGTACGACACGAGGACGACGCGCCTCGTGCGCGCCGAGCACCTCGGCCGCGCCTCGGCGGCCCTCACGCCGCGGGGCGAGGCGCTGCTCGTGTCCGGTCCCGGGGCCACGCTCAGCCGCCGGCCCTGAACGACGGCTGAGCGGCGACGTCCTCCCGGCGTCGCCGCGCCTTGGACTGGGGCCGCTTGACGAAGGGCGTGCGCTCGAGCCGACCGCCTCATTGGCACGCGCGTACGCCTCGGGGTCGAGCGACACGCTTTGCTGAAGCAAGACGAGGGACACCCGGCGCGCGTCGTCACCAAGCTTCAAAAACGCCTCGATCAACTTCACGCTGCCAGCCGAGATCGCAGGTGGGCAGATGCGACCCTGACGCGATCCGGAAAGCTTGGAGGAGGATCTGGCTCAAATTCCTTGGCGGAAAATGCTGGTCGAACTCTAGCGTGACCCGGAAAGGAGCGACCTCCGGGAAGAGCCCCACCATTGTGTAACTTACATTACACAGTGCTTGGTACAGATAAGGCCAGTGCTCAAGTGGCGCACGCTGAGGTACAGCGATGCCGACGGGTACGGGGAAGGTTCGCGTGAGCAGTGGGGGGCCTGGCTGGCGAAACGATAACGCGCCCCCGGGAGTGGGAGCGCGGTGGGGGTCGCCGTGGGCAGGCTTAGTCGAGAATGCGCCGAAGGTGCAGGTAGATCTCGTACCAGTCTCCCTTGGCCTGTGGCCGACGCCCGCGCAACTCGATCCGGGTCAGGGTCCGCACCCAGTCCGGCGTGAGCTGCCCACCGAGTACGGGGTCGGCCACCAGTTCGGCGAGCCCCTTGGGCAAGGCCGCTTCCGTAGCACCGCCATAGAACTCCACCCCTTCGAGCAGGTCGTGGACGGTGATGCCGTAAGCCCCGGCCAGCGTTTGCAAGGTCTCCAGGCTGGGGTTGGTCCGGCCCCGTTCCAGATCGCTGAGGTACGGCACGCTGATCCCGGCGTTCTCGGCAATGTCTTTCAAACGCAAGGACCGCTCGGTGCGGAGTTCGCGGAGTCGTTCGTGTAATTGCATGGCATCCTCCTGGTGGTACGTCCATAGCATATTCCTGGCGGAGGTTGTCCGACCACTGAACACTTCACGAATACGGCAAACACAGCCCCTTCCCTTAAGATGACGGCCATGCCGTACACAACGTTGAGCGAGGAAGTCAAGAAGCTCTCAAATCCCCAAAGAAGTGACGCCTTTGTCCGGCAGGTGCGCGAGGCGATTCGCACGGGCGAGATTGAAGCCGCGCAGGTGCCGGGGCGCTTCACGCTCCCCAAGACTCAGGAGTTGCACCTCGCATAGCGCAGTGAATAGCCGTGCTGGCGGAGAAATTCCGAGTTTCTGCTGAACGTCAGGAGCAGGCGGTTCAAATGAACGTCTGGCATGACCGTCATCAGTGCCAGAGC